>JADLBI010000321.1 GCA_020847775.1 Opitutaceae bacterium | reverse complement strand
GCGGACGATCATAGGATTCAGGCATCACGGCCACAAAACCCGGTTTGCTATCCAACTCAAGTCCGCAGGACGCGCTTCATTGACACGCATCGATCGGACCGGCGTGCTCACGGCCGTGCTCATCACACCGGATCAATCTACCCTGCCCTCACAGGTTCGCTCCGTCAGGGGGTTTGCCGAGCTGCGCGACGCCCCATTCGCCCACGGTCAGAACGCCTTGTGCTGGCCGCGCGGCTTGCCGGGAGATTTCACGGAGATCGTCACCACGCTCGGCCCGGGCGAAGGCGTCGCGCAACTGGATGAAGCCCGATTGCTTTCGCTCAAACTAAGCCAAGCTGGGCAACGCGCCCGCGAGGGCCTGCTCAACGACCTTCGCCTGCTGCGCGATCAGGGCCTCGCGCCGGAACTGAATTGCATTTACGCATACCCACACGACCAGAAACCCATCGTGTATGCGACCGACGTGTATTCGTGGCACGCCGACAGCGCGCCGTTCGAGACGGCCACCTGGCTCTGCACTTACCACGGTGCGCCTTCGGAAGGGTTACCCAACACTCAGGCCCGCCGCCAATCAGATGATCCCGTCCTGCGCGACGCACTCCTGCGCGAATATGGTGGCGCCGACGACGCGGGCTTCGCGGAATTCTTGCGCGAGCACGGCCACGACTTGCACTATGCCACACTGCATGGCGCGCAGCCTTGGTCTTTTGGTTGCGGAAACATGTGGCGCATCGCGGTGGATTGGCCCGGCAGCCCGGTGCCGCCCTGCATTCATCGCGCCCCGGCCCAAGGGCCCGGCAGCCCGCCGCGCCTGCTGTTGATTTGCTAAGTCTTGCCTAGCATCCAACTTCGGCGGGGTTGACCACGGATGTTTCGCCCAATCGGCTCGGTGTGAGTTTCGCGCGGCGGCTAATCGCCATGGGCCTATTGGCCTCACTCCCAGCCACCGAACAGGTCGTCCCAACAATGGGCGATCGCCGGCAGCTCCTCCGGCGGCAGCGCGGGTTTGAATGGCAGGGTCTCCACCGTCGCTAACTCTTGGATAAAGGCTGCGACCGCGTTGAGTGACGACGCCATCACCCCGCAATCCACCCGGCTCAGGTCGTCATCCGCCCGGTGATGAAAGAACCGCCCACTCGCGCAGTTGTAGCGCATCAAAGTCAGACCCGGCACGCCTGCGGCGTTAAAAGGGAAATGGTCTGCGTAAGGCATCACGCCTAGCTCACGTCGGAGATATTCGCCCTGCCACGCAAAATGCCCCGACAGCAACTGTTCGAGCTCCACCGGCGCGCTGCCGGAAATGACATTCCAGCCCAGCAGCGAACCAAAGCTGTCGAGGTTGAACATCAGGACCCCTTTGCTCGCCAATTCGGCACGATGTCGCCGCACGTAAACGGCGCTGCCCACCGACAGTTGTTCTTCCGCGCCAAATGAAATCAACCGGATCGCGCGTTTGCGTGGCAGAGGCGCGAGCACGCGGGCCAGCTCAATCAAACCCGCCGTCGCCGTGCCATTGTCGTCCGCCCCCGGAGAATCGGCCTGCGTGTCATGATGCCCGCCGATGAACAGCACACCGGCGGCCGGGTCCGAACCGGGCAACTCCGCGATGATATTTGCCGACGTGGCGGGCTGCGGGCCGCCCACCACCCGAAACCGCGCGCGCGTCGCCCCGCGCTCTTTCCAGCGCCACGCGTCGAGATACGCCACGTTGAGCGAAGTCACCACGCCGCCTTTTGCAGCGTAGGTTGGGAAGATCGCATCGGCTCGCGCCTCTGCGCCGGGATACCGCACATCCACCATCAAGAGCCCGCGTGGATTCGCCTGTATCAACCGGCGGTAGTTTTCACGTGACTCGATGTGGCAGCCAAAATGCATCACAATCTTGCCGCGCAACAGCTCGTCCAGTTCACGGCGTTGATAGCCGGTCGCACCCTCGAAAAACACCAACGGCGCCTCGATCCATTCGCCGTTCGTTCCGGGCGTGTTGGCAAAGAGCGAGCACCCCGCGTCATGCCAGGCGTCGTCAAACCAAACCTGCAGTTCCTGTGTTTGCACCACCCGGGCTTGCACGGGAAATATTTCCTCTGTCACCACTGCGCCGCTTGGCGCGAGTTGGCCGCGCAACCATTGCGCCGCCGCCGCCTCGCCCGCCGTGCCGGCCAACCGCACGCCGATACCATTCACGAGGTGCGTTAGATGCTGCTCCAACCGCCGGGAATCGATGGGCTCCATGTGCGGTAACAAGCCCGCCCCCAGACGCGGCGACAATCTCAATCCGCGATCGCCCAGTTCCGGTTTGCGGCCCGCCCCCGGCACGATACACCCGGTTCCGATGAACGCGATCGTGTTGCTCCTCCCCGCCGGGCCCGGCAACCCGCGCAACTCGGAAGGCGCCTTCGTCACGCTGCGGGACGGCCGCATCCTATTCGCGTGGTCGCGTTACACGGGAGCAGACTGGGCGGATCACGCCCGGGCCGACCTCGCCGCAAGCGTCTCCGCCGACGGCGGACTGACTTGGGGGCCGCCACGGATCATCGTGCCAAACGAGGGACGCTGCAACGTGATGAGCGTGTCCTTGTTACGCCTGCACGACGGCCGCATCGCGTTGTTTTACGTGCAAAAAAATTCGGCGCTCGACTGCCGTCTGCGAGTGCGATTCTCCAGCGATGAAGCGGAAACCTGGAGCGATTCCGTGCTATGTCAGCCCGCACGAGGCTACTTCGTCACCCACAACGACCGCGTCGTGCAATTGCGCGACTCTCGCCTGCTGGTCGCATCGGCCTTTCACCGCGCCGAATCGACCGACGGCGACATCGTGTCCGGCATCACGATGCGCGCGGAGGCCTGTTTCTTTTATTCTGACGACGGCGTCACTTGGCGTGAACGCCCGCAGCGCCTGCACATGGACCCCGCGATCACCGCCGGCCTGCAGTAGCCGGGGGTGATCGAACGCCGCGACGGCAGCCTCTACGGCTGGGCGCGCACCACGGACGGCTGGCAATGGGACTTCACCTCGCGCGACCGCGGCGATACGTGGAGCCCGCCGCGCCGTTCGCGCTTCGCCGCGCCCTGCAGTCCGCTTTCCCTCAAGTCGGTGCCGGAGTTAAACCGCTGGGTCGCGATTTGGAACGACCCGAAAACGGCGGTCACGGAAGAGACCGCGTGGGGACGTAATTCCAGTTGGGGCCGCACTCCGCTGGCCCTGGCAACCAGCGCCGATGAAGGCGCGACGTGGTCGAATCCCCAGCTCATTGAGGACGACCCTGGGCGCGGCTATTGCTACACCGCGATCCACGCGGTCCCGGGCGCCCTGCTCCTCTCCTATTGTTGCGGCGGGCGCGGCACCGCCGTGTTGCAGGATCTGTGCGTGCGCCGGATCTCCTTGTCCATGCTACCGCGGTGACAACTGGTAAATCGCAACACAGACCGGCGCGACCTGTGGTTTTGATTGCCAGTCACAATCGACTAAACCAATCGTGCCTCCCCGCCTCGCCATCGACGCTGGCCTGAGCTTTCTCCCATACATGTCAGCCCCACTCCATCTGCTATTTGATCCTGTTGAATTGCCGCGCATCCGCGCCACGCTCGCGCGGCCCGAGTTCGCCTCGTTCTGGCGCTGGTGCCGCGAGGCCGACTTGGCGGACGATGAGCACTTCCTGCGCGACGAACTCAAACTCGACCACCCCAAGGACGATCTCGCCCGCGCGGCCAACATTCTCCAGCGCTCCGCCTTCGTCCACGCCGTCGCGCCAGATCCGCGCCACCTCGCCGTCGCGCGCCTCGCGCTCTCCCGCCTGCTGGAGTTTCGCCGCTGGGATTGGATCCTCGAAGCCGGTCGCGACACCGTCGGCGCGATGCGCAACGGCACCACCGCCATCGCCGCCGTCCTCGGTGCCGACTGGCTCGCCGCCGAATTATCAACCGCGGAATACGACGCGGTCGCACACTTTATCGCCAACGAAGCCGGCCCGGCCGCCGAACGCGCCATCTTCGGCATGACGCATCACGACCAGGTCGCCGGTTGGGGCATGGATCCCGCCGCCCAAGGTTTTGACCGGGCCTACCTCGACATCGATTTCAACCGCTGGCCCGCCATTCTCGACCTCAACAACCTGCGCATCATCGCCACCGCGGGCCTCGCCGCCGCCGCCGCGTTTCTGCACAACCGGCACCCACGCGCCGCGCATTGGGCCGCGATGGCGGAGGCAAGCATGCGCTTGTTTGTTTCCCGCCTGCCGCAAGATGGCGCGTTTCCCGAAGGGCCGGATTATTGGCACTTCACGTTCAACTATTTTTGCGTATCGGCAGAACTGCTGCACCGTCGCTGCGGCCGCGATTTGCGCGACGCGTTCGATTTCCCCGCGATGGCGCGCTACGTGCAAATGGTCTCGGTCCCAACCCTCAGTCTGCCCGACGGATGCCTGAACATCGGCGACGCGTTCAAGATGTCGGGCGCGGAACCGCTCGCCTGGATCGGCCGACACTTCCGCGATGCGACCGCCAATCAACTCGTGCTCCAAACCGGCACAGTGCGCGATTTGCCAAACTCCGCCTGGGCCGCCATCTGGTTTGACCCGGCCGTGCCGGCTCGACGCAGCGCGGATCTGGCCCTCGATCGCGTGCTGTTTCCCGGTGTCGTGGTTGCGCGCAGCGGTTGGGGCGGGACAGATTCCGTGTTCTCCCTCCGCGGCGGCGAACCCGAAAACCACGAACACGCCGACCGGAACAGCCTGCTCTTCACCGCCCACGGCGAACGCCTGCTCAACGATCCCCTCAAAGCCAGCTACCTGCATACGCAACCCAAATGGCTCCTCCGCCTCACCGCCGCGCACACCGCGCTACTCATCGACGGCCGCGGGCACCAATATCACCACGGCGAAGAGGGCACCAACGCCTCGCAGGCCCGCGCCACGCTGGTCGATTACCGCACGGGTCGTGATTGGATGCGCGTCACGAGCGACGCCGCCGATGCTTACGCCAAGGCCGGTCTGCCGGTGATTCGCGCGCAACGCACCGTGGTATTCTTCAAGCCGGATATCTTGCTCGTGCTCGACGAAGTGGACCTCTCGCAGGCGCTGCCCGTGCAAACGCGCTGGCAGGTTTACAACGACGACGGCCACGGCGCGGTCGCCGCCGATGATACCGGCTTTACCATCACCCGACCGCACGCCTCGCTGCGCGCCACCGTCAGCGCCACCGGGGCCGTGAGCCTCAAAACCGGCGCGTTGCCGATGCCCCCGGCGGAAGGCGTCTACCCCTTCGCCGAAGTCGTCTCGCCCTCCGCGCCGCGCCATCACTTACTCACCGTTTGCACCGCCGCGCCCACCAACGAAGCCCACGCGGTTTGGACGATCACACCCGCTCCAGACGGCTGGCAGGTCGCCGGTGCGCACCGCGGACGGATCGTGGATCTGCGCCTCGCATCCCGCCCCCTCGCCCCGCCCTTGGTGGTTTTTTAACAGCGGCGAACCGCCATGATTGCCCTCGCCATATCCGCCGGCTCTTTGGAGCGCCTGCGGCTCGCCCTGCGGCGGCAGTCCTGAACGCCGTTTTGACTTCGCCACACACCTACGCCCCGAATAATTCCCCAATCAACCGCCCATCAAAGTAACCTTTGCTTGGATGATGGTCATCGTTGTGGCTATGGCTTAAAGAGTGGATTTTTTTCTTTCGCCATCAATGAGTTCGAGCACTTGGCTCGCAACGCTTTCATGAACACTTTTCATCTCTCCCCGCGCGGCCGCGATCAAGCCGCCGGCACCAAAACCTCGCCTTGGGGCACGCTCGCCGGTGCCCGCGACAATCTTCGCGCGCTACGCGCCGCCGGCAAACTCACCGGCCCGGCCACCGTCGTCATTCGCGACGGCACCTACCGCCTGCGCGAGACCGTCGCCTTCGGCCCCGAGGACTCGCACACGACCTACACCGCCGCGCCGGGCGCCACGCCCGTCTTCGACGGCGGCGAGGTGCTCACCGGCTGGAAAGTCGGCGAGCGCAACGGCCGCGCCGAATGGACGCTCGACCTGCCCGAGGTCGCCGCCAGCAACTGGTTTTTCCGCTCGCTCTTCGTCAACGGCCGCCGCGCCCCGCGCGCCCGCCTGCCGAAATTTTCACCCGACGCCGAGGGCGCGAAAAATATTTTCCGCATCGGCGAGATCCTGCATCCGGAGAAAACCGAGCTCCTCGCCGGTGCCGACACGTTCAAACCCGCGCCGGGCCAGGTGGAAAACTGGGCCTCGCTGCCCGACGCCGAGTGCGTGCTCCTGCACTACTGGATCGAGGAACGCCTGCCCAAACCCGCGCTCAACCCGCGCACCGGCTGGCTGAGCTTCGCCCGCCGCTCCGCGTTCTGCCTCTACGAGGCGCACGCGAGCACCTTCGGCCAGCACAACCTCGCCCGCTACTACATTGACAACCTCTTCGAGGCGCTGACCGAGCCCGGCGAATGGTATCTCAACCGCGAGACCGGCCGACTGTATTATCTGCCGCGCCCGGGCGAAACCCCCGCCAACACCACGATCACCGCGCCGCGCGTGCACGGCTTCATCCGCGCCAGCGGCCGGTTCTTCAACGATTTTCATGAACTCATCATGGACGCCCATGCGACCAAGCACATTCGCGGGTTCGAACTGCGGGGGCTGACCTTCCGTCATTCCGATTGGTATTCGCCGCTGGCAGATCTACCGAAGTTTCACCGGCGACCCTACGGCGATGATACCCCGATCGGTGGCAGCGTGCAGGCCGCGCACATGGTCCCCGGGGCGATCATCATTCGCGCCGCACGCGATTGCGCCATCCACGACTGCACGATCGAACACGCCGGGCTCTACGGCCTCGAATTCGCCGAAGGCAGCCGTAACTGCGCCGCCATCGGCAATCACCTCCACGACCTCGGCGCCGGCGGCATCCGCGGCGGCGGCGCCGATTTGGACGATCATGCCGAAGCCCGCACCGGCTACCTGACCATCACCGACAACACCATTCATCAGATCGGCCGCATTTTCCACCAAGGCGTGGGCGTGCTGCTCACCCACGCTTCCGATTGCGTCGTAGCGCACAACCACATCCACCACGCCTGCTACACCGGCATCTCCACCGGCTGGACCTGGGGCTACCGCGAAACGCCCTCGCGCAACAACCGCATCGAACACAATCTGATCCACGACATCGGCGCGGGCATCCTCAGCGACATGGGCGGCATCTACACGCTCGGCGTG
>JADLBI010000320.1 GCA_020847775.1 Opitutaceae bacterium | reverse complement strand
GGTGAACGAAGTGATTCAGGCGACGGGCGCGACTGCGAAGAAAGACATGGGCCGGGTCATGGGCGCGCTCAAGCAGCGGCCCGAAGCCGGGGTGATCGACTTCGGTGCCGCCAGCAAACTGATCCAGGCGAAATTGGTTTGAACGAGAACCAGCCGGTGGCTCCGCTCGCCCCTTTGGCGGGTAATCCGACCACCGACGAGGTGCTCGACCGTTTTTTGACGGCCACCGGGAGCAAGGGCCTGGCGCTTTATCCGGAGCAGGAGGAAGCGATTCTCGAATTGTTCGACGGGAAGAATGTGATACTCGCCACGCCGACGGGATCGGGCAAATCGCTCGTGGCCGCCGCGCTGCATTTCAAGACGCTGTGCGCGCGCGAGCGTTCCGTTTACACGTGTCCGATCAAGGCGCTGGTCAATGAGAAATTCCTCGCGCTATGCCGGGACTTCGGGCCCGAGAACGTGGGCATGATGACGGGTGATGCGAGCGTGAATCCCAACGCGCCCGTGTTGTGCTGCACGGCGGAAATTCTAGCCAACATCGCGCTGGCCGGCGGCGACCGCGCGGCCGCGGTGAAGGCCGTGATCATGGACGAGTTTCATTATTACTCGGACGCGGAGCGCGGGGTGGCGTGGCAGGTGCCGTTGCTGACGCTGCCGGGCGCGCGGTTTCTGCTCATGTCGGCCACATTGGGAGCCACGGATTTTTTCGAACGCGAGCTGGCGCGCGTAACCGGAGCGACGAGTGTGACAGTGCGGAGCGAACGCCGGCCGGTGCCGCTGGCGTATGAGTATTCGGAGACGCCGCTGGCGGAACGCGTGGCGCAGCTATTATTGGAACGGCGGGCGCCGGCCTATCTGGTTCACTTCACCCAGCGCGAGGCGGCGGAATCAGCGCAGTCGCTGATGAGCTTGGAGGTGTGCACGCGCGAAGAGAAAACGGTGATCGCGTCCGAACTGGAGGGCGTGAAGTTTAACAGTCCCCACGGCAAGGACGTGAAACGCTGGTTGCGCCACGGCATTGGCGTGCACCATGCGGGGCTGCTGCCGAAATACCGCATTCTCATCGAGCAGCTCGCGCAGAAAGGGCTGCTCAAATTGATCTGCGGCACTGATACGCTCGGCGTGGGCATCAATGTGCCGATTCGCACGGTGATTTTTACGCAGCTCTGGAAATACGACGGCCGGAAGGCGGCCATCCTGGCCGTGCGGGATTTCCGCCAGATCGCCGGCCGGGCAGGGCGGAAGGGTTTTGACGACCAAGGCTATGTGATCGCCCAGGCGCCCGCCCATGTGATCGAGAACAAACGCGCCGAGGAAAAGGCCGCGGGCAACCCGCAGAAGCTGCGCAAGCTAGTGAAAGCGCGCGCGCCGGAAGGTGCCGTCGGATGGGACCAAAGAACCTTTGAGCGATTGCAAACAGCCCCGCCGGAAGCCCTCACCTCGAAGTTTGCCGTTTCGCACGGCATGTTATTGCTCACGCTGGGCCGCGAGGGCGATGGCTGCGCCGCGCTGCGCCAGTTGATTGCGGACTGCCATGAAACCCCGGTGAAGCAGGCCGCGCTGCGCCAGCGGGCGTGGCAGTTGTTCCGCGCGCTGGTTGAACGCGAAATTGTGCGCATCGTTCCGCGCGCGGCACGCGCGTCGCCGAAGCACAAGCTGCAAGTGAATGTGGAGCTGCAAGACGACTTCTCGCTGCACCAGACCCTGTCGCTTTATCTGCTCGATACACTGCCGAAACTGGACCGGGCCTCGCCGGACTATCCGTTCGATGTGCTCACGCTTTGCGAGGCGATCGTGGAGGATCCCGACGCGATTCTGCGCAAACAGGTGGATCGATTGAAGACGGAAAAAATGGCCGAAATGAAAGCGGCCGGCGTCGAATACGAGGAGCGGCTGGCGAAGTTGGAGGAAGTCGAGCATCCGAAGCCGTTGCGCGAATTCGTTTACGCGACCTTCAACGAATTCGCGGCCGCGCATCCGTGGATCGAAGGCGAAAACGTGCGGCCGAAGTCGATCGCGCGGGAAATGTTTGAGCGATACATGTCGTTTGCCGACTATATCCGCGCCTATGGATTGGAGCGCGTCGAGGGTTTGCTGCTGAGGCATATTTCGCAGGTCTGGAAAGTGCTGGCGCAGACCGTGCCGGACAGTGTGAAGACCGAAGAGGTCATCGAGATGGAGTTGTATTTTCGCGAACTGATTCGCGGCATCGACTCGAGTCTGCTGGAGGAGTGGGAACGCTTGAAGGATCCGGACTGGGTGGCGGCAGAAGTGGCTGATGAAAAACCGGCTCGACCGACGAGCTTTGACATCACGCGTGACGAGACGGGATTCAGAAGGTTGGTGCGAACGGAGATATTGGCGGTGCTGCAAAACGCCGCCCGCGGTGGCCACACCATCGCGGCATCAAACAGTGAAGAACCCGATAAAGAGCCACAGCGTCAGGCCGCGTTGTTCGCACCCTATTTTGACGCGCGGGGCCGCTTGCGATTGGATCCGGAAGGCCGCGCGGCGAAACACACGCATTGGCTCGAAACAACACCCGGCGCGAAGGAATGGACAGTCGCGCAGATGCTCGTGGATGACGAAGAGCGCAACGACTGGGAGGCAGTGTTTACCGTGTCGTTGACGGAATCGCGCGCCGAAAATCGCGCTGTGTTGCGCCTGGCCGCCGTGCGGCCGATTTGAGGCAAGGGCTTCGGGGTTACATCCCCGGGAAGCCGCCACCTTGGGAGCGCATGGCTTCGAGCTGGCGCATCATCTTTTTGGAGCCGCCGCCTTTCATCATCTTCATCATTTTCTGCATCTGCTGGAATTGTTTCAGTAGTTGATTGACCTCGACGATTTTGACGCCGGCGCCGTTGGCGATGCGTTGGCGGCGGCTGCCGTTGAGGATCAGCGGCTTTTGGCGTTCCTGCCGGGTCATCGAGTGAATGATCGCCTCCGTGCGCTTCATTTGCTGATCGGCGTTGTCGGGCAACTGCATCCCGCTCATGCCGGGAATCATACCCATGATGCTCTGCATCGAGCCCATTTTTTTGACCTGCTGCATCTGCGCGAGAAAGTCTTCGAGGTCGAACTCAGCCTTGCGCATTTTCTCGGCCATGCGCTCGGCCTCTTTCTGATCGATTGTCTCCTGGGCTTTTTCAACGAGCGAAACGACGTCGCCCATGCCAAGGATGCGCGAGGCGAGGCGGTCGGGGTGAAATGGTTCAAACGCGTCGGTCTTTTCACCGGTGCCGGCGAACTTGATCGGCACGCCAGTGATCGACTTGATGGAAAGCGCCGCGCCGCCGCGGGCGTCGCCGTCGAGCTTGGTGAGGATGAGGCCGGTGAGCTGGACGGCCTCGTGAAAGGTGCGGGCAACGTTGACGGCCTCTTGACCGAGCGCGCCGTCGGCGACGAGGAGCACCTCGTCGGGTTGGATGACCGCGCGCAGGCGTTTGATTTCCTCGATCAGATCGGTGTCGATCTGGAGGCGGCCGGCGGTGTCGAAAATAATCGCGTCGTGATTGCCGGCCTTGGCGGCGGCGAGCGCGGCGGAGCCGATAGCGGGCACGTCTTTGGAAGCGCGGTCCGCGTGGAAACCGAGCTCTTCCTGCTTGGCGAGAATCTCAAGCTGGTCGATGGCGGCCGGGCGGTAAATGTCGCAGGCGGCGACGAGCGGATGGTAGCCGCGTTTTTTGAGGAGTCTGCCGAGTTTGGCGGTCGAGGTGGTTTTACCCG
>JADLBI010000319.1 GCA_020847775.1 Opitutaceae bacterium | reverse complement strand
CCGCGACATCTACGTCCGCGAGGGCTGCTACAACTGCCACTCGCAGATGATCCGCACTATGGTGCCCGACGTGCTACGCTACGGCGACTATTCGCGCCTCGGTGAATCCATCTACGATCACCCCTACCAATGGGGTTCCAAGCGCACCGGCCCCGACCTCGCTCGCGTCGGCGGCAAATACCCCGACGTCTGGCACCTGCGCCACATGGAGGACCCGCGCAGTGTCTCAGCCGGCTCCAACATGCCGAACTACGCATGGCTGTCGCACGCCGACACTGATGTCGCCACCCTGCCCTCCAAGATCAATGTGCAACGCATGCTCGGCGTGCCATATGGCCCGCTTACCGCGCAGCAAATCTTTGATGACGTAGCCGCGCAGTCCAAAGAGATCGCCAATAATCTGAAGGCCACCGGCGCCTATGTCGCTCCCGAGAAGGAAATCATCGCGCTCATCGCCTATCTCCAAAAACTCGGTAAGTCCGAGCCAGTCGCGCCCCGTTCCGCCCAACCCTGAGCACCGCTATGTTCAAACGCCTCATCCTCGACGATTACGCCGCCGTGTGCACTACGGTGGCCTTTATCGTGGTCGCCAGCATCTTCTCCACCGCCATTTGGCGCGCGCTGCGCATGCCCCGCGCAAAATCCGACCAAATGGCCGGACTCCCCTTCGAATCCAGCTCGCACCGCCATGACAAACGCGCCTAAGCCCTCGCCCAACGACGATGCCATTCGTGAACACGTGTTCGACGGCATCCAAGAATACGACAAGCGCATGCCCAACTGGTGGCTACTCACCTTTTACGGCGCCATCGTCTTTTGGATCGGCTACTGGTTCTACGTCGAGCAATCCAACCTGCTGCCCTCCGACGGCGCCCGCCTCGAACAGGAAATGGAACGGATTGAGGCCGCGCGCCTCGCATCCTCCGCCGGCAACCTGGACGACGCCGCCCTCTGGCAGATGAGTCGCAACGCCGTCTTTGTCGATGCCGGACGAGACACCTATAACACGACCTGCGCCAGCTGCCACCTTGCCGACCTGCGCGGCACTGACGCCGGCGGCATCGGCCCCAACCTCCTCGACCAAACCTGGATTCACGGTGCCAAACCCACCGACCTCCTTCACGTGGTGGACAAAGGTGTGCTTGAAAAAGGCATGCCAGCATGGGGACCGGTCATCGGCGCGAAAAAGAACTCTGAAGTGGTCGCCTATATATTAAGCCACCACGCCGAGCCCAAGTAACCGCAGCTATGGCTGCATCACGACCCAATCTCGATTCTGTCACGACAATCAACCGGGACGGTTCGCGCCCGTTCATCTATCCAGCTGATGTCGCCGGACGCTTCAACGTCGCGCGAAAGGTCTCCGCCTTCCTGCTGATTCTTTTCTATTTGGCGCTGCCGTGGATTCCGATTGGCGGATACCCCGCCGTATTCCTCGATGTCGCTAGCCGTCGTTTCCACCTCTTCGGTTGGACCCTCGCCACGCAGGATCTCTGGCTGACGTTCTTTCTCATCAGCGGCTTAGGCTTCGGGTTGTTCTACATCACCTCGCTACTTGGGCGCATCTGGTGCGGCTGGGCCTGTCCGCAGACAGTGTTTCTTGATCACGTTTACCGCCCCATCGAGCGCTGGATTGATGGCAACGCCCTGCAACGCCGCCAACTCGCTGCGGCGCCGTGGTCCGCCGGCAAGATACTGCGCCGCGTGCTCAAGCACACGCTCTACATCATTATCTCTCTAGCCATCACCCATCTATTCCTCGCCTACTTCGTGTCGATCCCGGAGCTCTGGCACATGATGCACGAACAACCCGGCGCGCATTGGGGCGCATTTGGCTTCGTCTTCATCACGGCCGGATTCCTGTATTTCAATTTCGCCTGGTTCCGCGAACAACTTTGCATCGTCATCTGCCCATACGGACGCCTGCAATCCGCCATGATCGACGACCACTCGATGATTGTCGGTTACGACACCCGGCGCGGTGAGCCACGCGGCAAGCTCGGCTCCGAAGGCGCGGGTGACTGCGTGGACTGCAACCGCTGCGTGCACGTCTGCCCCACAGGCATTGATATCCGCCAAGGGCTCCAGATGGAATGTATCGGCTGCACCGCCTGCATCGACGCCTGCGACGAGGTCATGCGTCGCATCGACAAACCAGTGGGTCTCATCCGCTACGACTCGCAAACCGCGTTAGCGGGCGGCAAAACCCGCTGGCTGCGACCGCGCACCCTCCTCTACAGCATACTGCTTATAATCGGATTGGGGGTTGGACTCTGGGCGGTATCCACCATCAAACCCGCCACGGTCAGCATCACCCGCATCACGGGCGCTCCCTACATCGTGACCGACGACTCCGTGCGTAATCAATTCCTCGTGCGCCTGCTCAACAAACGTGCCGACCCCGTCGACTTTATTCTGCGCATCGAATCGTCGGTAACCTTCCATCAAACCGGCTTCGAAACCGCTGTGACCGTCGCACCCCTCGCCGAGGACGTGCGCCCACTGGTGCTCGTTGTGCCGCGCGCGGACTATACTGGCCCATTCAAGTTCACCGTCACGATCCGCGATCAACCAGACCGCTTCGAAATCGCGCGCGAGGTCGAGTTTCTCGGCCCCGACGCACGGCTGCTCAAAGAGGACGCACCGTGACCGCGCCCAAAGCCAAAAGCCGCCTCTGGCTCTGGATCGTCGCCGCCTTCGTGCTGCAACTGATCGCCTGGGGCGTGTGGTTCGGCATCGCCGCGCAGAACCGTGTGGCCGAGGTTCCGCTCGCGACCCGCCCGGGAGGCCGGTGAATGGAGTTCGCAGCCATCAATTCGCCCGCCGCCGCGTTTGTCGCCGGGTTGATCACCAGCCTGCATTGCGTCGGCATGTGCGGCCCGCTCGCCTGCTCGCTTATGCCCGTGCAGGGCGACCGAACCGACGCCAGCACGATCAGCGTAATTTACCACAGTAGCCGCCTTTTCATTTACGCCGTGCTGGGCGGCATCGCCGGCGGCATCGGCCGCATGCCCTTAACCTGGATCAACGCCGGCACACTGCGCTGGCTGCCGTGGATTATGGTGCTCTTTTTTGTGGGCCTCGCGCTGCGCTGGGACCGCCATATCCCGCGCCCGCTGTTTTTGTCACGGCTGATGCTACGCCTGAATCCGCGCCTGCGCTCGCCGTCGAAAACCAAAACCGCCGCCTTGCTCGGCCTCGCCACGCCGTTGCTTCCCTGCGGGCCGTTGTATTTTCTACTCGCGCTCGCACTGCTCTCCGGCTCAGCCGCGCGCGGGGTCGAGTTCATGCTCGCGTTCGGCCTCGGCACCGTGCCGCTGCTCTGGTTGGCCCAAGCGCAATTCCATCGGCTGCGCGGCCGATTGACGCCACTTTGGATCAACCGCACCCGCCTCGCCCTTGCGCTGGTCTGCGCCCTCGTCATCAGCTGGCGTCTGCGGAGCACCCTCGGTTTTCCCGGACCCGACGTCTCTAACCTCATCTGTTTCTGATGTCCGCTCTTTCGCAAAACTCCGCTACCATGTCAGGCCGGAAGCGCCCCGGCTGCCGGCACTGCGGAGCGCCACTCGCCGATCCAGTCACGCAAGATGGCGAATTTTGCTGTGCCGGTTGCGCCTACGTCCATCGCCTCGTGTACGAGAATGGCTTCGAGAGCTACTACCGCCTCAAGGACGATCTGACCCCGCCGGTAGATGCCGCCGTGTTTCAGCCGCGCGATTACGACTGGCTCCGAGATCTGCAATGTGCCGCGGAAGCCTCGGGCGAAACGGTGCCGCGTGTCGTGCTCGGCATCCAGGGCATTTCCTGCGCGGGTTGCGTGTGGCTGATAGAAAAAATATTCGAAAAATACCCCGGCGCGCGCCGCATCAACGTCAACGCCCAGCTCGGGGAAATGGAGCTGAGCTGGAACGCGCGCGAATTCTCCCTCGCCGATTTCGCCCGTCGCCTGCATGCGTTCAATTACCTCGTAGGCCCACGCGACCCCGCGGCGGTCGAACCAGAGAGCCGCGGCCTTGTGCGGCGCATCGGCCTCGCCGCCGCGTTCGCGCTCAATGTCATGCTCTTCACCGTGCCAACCTATTTCGGCATGGAGCCGACCTTTGCCTACGCCCGACTCTTCGGCACACTGTCGCTCGTGTTTGGCACGCTGGCCATGCTCGCCGGTGGCGGATATTTTATGCACCGTGCCTGGCAATGCCTGCGTTGCGGCGTGTTGCATATCGACCTGCCGATCTCGCTCGGTCTCGTCGGCGCCTACGCCGGTTCGCTCTACGGTTGGCTCGCGGGTGACGAGCGTTATGTCTATTTTGATTTCGTCGCGACATTCATCGTCTTGATGCTAACAGGCCGCTGGGCCCAAGTTGTCGCCGTCGAGCGTAACCAGCGCCGCCTGCTCGCCCTGCAACCACGTCCACAACAAGTCGCCGTATTGCAGAACGGCGGCGAGTGGCAAAACCTCGCGTCCGAGCAATTGGTCGCCGGGCAACTCCTGAAATTACGACCTGGGCAAATTCTGCCCGTCGAGGCCGACCTGCAGGACAGCCCCGCCGAGTTCTCCCTCGCTTCCATCAACGGCGAGGCCTCGCCCCGCGCATTCAGCGTCGGCGCGCGTGTGCCCGCCGGTGCCGTGGCTCTAAGCCGCCATCCGGTATGCCTGCGCACCCGCCAAGCCTGGTCGGATTCGCTCCTCGCCCAGTTGACCGCGCGCCATGACGTAGAGGCACCACGCAACGCGTTCCTCGAACGCATCGTGCAAGGCTACCTCATCGCGATTCTTACCGTCGCGTTTCTCGCCGGTCTCGGCTGGGCTTGGTTCAGTG
>JADLBI010000318.1 GCA_020847775.1 Opitutaceae bacterium | reverse complement strand
GTGGGAAGTGTGGCTGATGTTGTCGGCCCAGGTGGTGGATGCCTTTAATCGCAAAGCCGACCAGCTGCCCGCGTTTTGGGCGGACGCCGGGCGAATCACGACCAGAACCCCGACTGCAAAGACAAGGCGAGGAAGCAGCATGACCGGCAGGCTAGCCGATTCCCAAATCACATCGCAATCTAGAATGGCTGGCTGTCTTGCTGTAGCAGCGGCCGTAAGGTTTGCCAGACGGTGGTGGCGATGCGTTTTTGCCCCTCGCTGGTTGGGTGAATCAGATCGGGCTGGTTCAACGCGGGCACGCCGCCCACTCCTTCGAGGAGAAACGGGATCAGCACGCAACCCTTCTCCTCGGCCACGGCGGGGAAAATTGCATGGTAACGGGCTTGATAATCCGCGCCGAGATTCGCGGGCATCTGCATGCCCGCGAGCACGATCCTCACCTCGGGATAACGTGTGCGCACGCGGTCGATGATGCCCACGAGGTTTTCGCGGGTCACGGTCGGATCGATCCCGCGCAGCCCGTCGTTGCCACCAAGGGCGAGGATTAAAATGTCGATGCGTTGGCGCAGCAGCCAGCTGACCCGGCGTAGCCCACCCGCGGTGGTGTCGCCGCTGATGCCGGCGTTGATCACGCGCCACGGTCGCGACTCTGTGTCGAGTTTATCCTGCAGCAGTCCCGGCCAGGCCTGCGCGTCGGGGTTGAGTAAACCGTAGCCGGCGGTGAGGCTGTCGCCCAGACAGACGATGGTTTTGTCCTCGCTAGCGACCGAGGCCGCGACTCCGGCGCATAGAAACCAAAATAAAAATCGCATTAGGATGGAAATTCAACGGCCCGGGCTGGCGTCGGGGCGAGTTTCTGCATTGGGTGGGCCATACACGTATGGATGACGACATCATGCTGAAAGTCGAGCGGCTCACCCAATCATATCCCGGGACGTCGGGAAGGCTGACCGTATTGAAAGAGGTCAGCTTTGAGCTGCGAGCTGGTGCGAGCCTCGCGATCGTGGGGCCGAGCGGTAGTGGCAAGACCACCCTGCTCGGTCTCTGCGCCGGGCTCGATCTGCCCAGTGGCGGCAGTGTGACCGTGGCCGGCGAGACCCTCGACCGGCTTGACGAGGACGCGCGCGCCGCCGTGCGCAACCGGCATGTCGGTTTTGTTTTTCAAAATTTCCAGCTCATCCCGACCTTGACCGCGCTGGAAAACGTGCTCGTGCCGGTGGAGTTGCGCGGCGAGTCTGATCGCGAGGCGGAAGCGCGGGATTTGCTGGCGCGTGTCGGCCTCGGCGCGCGCGCGGATCATTATCCGGTGCAGCTTTCCGGTGGCGAGCAACAGCGCGTGGCCTTGGCGCGCGCGTTCATCAACGCGCCGAAAATCCTCTTTTGCGACGAGCCCACGGGTAATCTCGACGGCGAGACCGCCGCGGCGATGGCCGGACTGATCTTCGGGCTCAACCGCGAGCGTGGCACCACACTTGTGCTCGTGACGCACGATCTCGAGCTCGCCCAGCGCTGCCAGCGCATCATCCGCCTGAAAAACGGCGCCGTGGTGGAGTGAGGAATATTTGGCCCACGGAATACACGGAACACACAGAAAGGAGTCCTGATGAATGCACTGATTCATGAAAAAGAAACCTATGATATTCTCGGCGCATGTTTTGAGGTTTATAAGGAGAAGGGGTGTGGCTTTTTAGAGGCAGTCTTTCAGGAGCGCCTCGAGTTCGAATTTGAGCTGAGAAACATTCCGGCCAAAGCGCAGGTGCCGATGGCTCTCAGTTACAAAGGGCGCCCGCTCAAACAGTGCTATGTCGCGGATTTCATCTGCTTCGACAAAGTAATCGTTGAATTGAAAGCCGTGTCCGCGCTGGCTGACGAACACCGCGCACAAATCCAGAACTATCTCCACGCAACTGGTCTGAGAGTCGGGCTTTTGATCAACTTTGGCCACTATCCCAAAGTCGAACATGAGCGCTTCGTGCTCTGATTTTTCCGTGTATTCCGTGTGTTCCGTGGGTCCATCATGACTTTCATTTTCAAACTGGCTTGGCGGGATTCGCGGGCTTCGCGGCGGCGGCTGGCGTTGTATTCGTTTTGCATCGTGCTGGGCGTGGCCGCGCTCGTGGCGGTGGGGTCGTTCAGCGACAATCTGCAACAGGCCGTCAACCAACAGGCCAAGGGCTTGCTTGGCGCGGACCTCGTGGTGACCTCGCGGCAGCCGTTCACCGCCGGGATCAACCAGCATCTCGCCGGGCTGGGTGGCGAACGTGCGGACGAGGTCGGTTTTTCCTCGATGATGGTTTTCCCGACCACGGGCGACCTCACGCGGCTCGTGCAAGTGCGCGCCGTCGAGGGGCATTTCCCGTTCTACGGCGAATTTGTGAGCGAACCGCGCGAGGCCGTGACACAGCTCGCCAGTGGCGGCGGGGTGGTGCTGCTCGATGGAACGCTCATGGCACAGTTCAATGTGCGGCCCGGCGACACCGTGCGGCTCGGCCGCTCGTCCTTGACGGTGATCGGCGCGGTCAAGCAAGTGCCGGGCGAATCCATCGCGATCACCCAGCTCGCGCCCCGGGCCTACATCCCACTGGCGATTTTGCCGGAGACCGGGCTGGCGGGAGCGGGCAGTCTGCTGCGTTACCGGGCCGCGTTCAAGCTGCCCGCAGCGGCGGATCCGATTGCGGTGGAGCGGGCGATCCGCGAAAAATTTCCGACCGAACGGCTGCAGATTGAAACTGTGGCCGGACGCAAGGAGCAGCTCGGCCACACGATAGAAAACGTGCAGGCGTTTTTGAGCCTCGTGGGTTTCGTCGCGTTGTTTCTCGGCGCGATCGGTGTGGCCAGCGCGATCCATGTTTACGTGCGACAAAAACTGGCGACCGTCGCTGTGTTGCGCTGCCTAGGCGCATCGGCGCGGCAAGCCTTCGGCGTGTACCTCCTGCAGGGCGCGGCGCTAGGCCTGCTCGGCGCACTGTGCGGCGGTTTGCTCGGGCTCGCGGTGCAAGTGGTTTTGCCGACAACATTGGCGGGCCTACTGCCGATGGCGGTGGAGTTTTCGATTGCGTGGTCCGCGCTTTGGCGAGGCATGGGCGCGGGTTGGGCGGTCTGCTTGTTGTTCACGTTGCTACCATTGTTGACGATTCGGCGTGTGCCGCCGCTGGCGGCGATCCGTGCTGAGGTCGCGGAAAAGCCCGCGGGCTTCGATCCGCTGCGGCTCGTCTTGTGGGT
>JADLBI010000317.1 GCA_020847775.1 Opitutaceae bacterium | reverse complement strand
GATAAGCCCATGTCGGGTAACCCGCAACTCTTTCCAAAGGAGAATAACCCCTTCATGGGTTTTCGTGCGATCCGCTTCTGCCTTGAGCACGCCGAGATTTTTAAGGACCAGCTACGCGCAATATTGACAGCCAGCGCGCACGGCAACGTGCGGCTGATGTATCCCATGATCAGTGGCGCGGAAGAGCTAGTCCGCGCCAATGCGATGCTCGACGAATGTAAGGCCGAGCTCAGGCAGCGCGGTGTCGCCTTTGATTCCAAACTCGTCGTTGGCGCGATGATCGAGATCCCCAGCGCGGCGCACACCGCGGATATTCTGGCCGCACATTGCGGGTTCTTCAGCATCGGCACCAACGATCTCATTCAATACCTGCTGGCGATCGACCGGGTGAACGATCGCATCGCCCACCTCTATGAACCGACGCATCCGGCGGTACTTCGCACCATCCAACGGGTGATCGAGGAAGGCCACGGCAAGTCGATCAGTGTGAGTGTCTGCGGCGAAATGGGAGGCGATCCGGTGCTCGTGCCTTTGTTGCTCGGCCTAGGCGTGGACGCGCTCAGTATGACGCCGCCATCAATCCCGTCCGTGCGCTACCTGGTGCGCCACATGAAAATGAGTGACGCCCGGCAACTGGCCGATCGGGCTTTGCAGATGACCGACCCGAAGGCGATTCATGCGCTTTGCGCCGAGTTTCACCGAACCCATATGCAACTGGGCTGAGTGAACGACGCTGTATTTCTGCCCGGTAGGAACCGCTGTCGATTTATGAGCTTCTACCGCATCGAATCGAGTATGCGTTCAATACCGACCCTGCTAGGGCGGTCGCTTGATCCTTCTCCAGCATTGCGCCGCTGGGACCGGTGAGCTCTTTTGAACCACCTTGAAGCCGGACCAGCCTGTCATCGCCTATCTCTTCACCACGTTTCCGAAGCCGACGGAGACATTTTTGCAACGCGAGGTCATCGCCATGCTCTCGCGCGGTGTGTCCTTGCGCTTGTATTCGTTGTGGGGCGGGGGTGGCTCATTTCGGGGTGTGACCGTTAGGCGGTTTCCGAAATGGAAACTGCTCACGTTGTTTTGGATGATTCCCTACGAGTCGTGGCGGCGTCCGGAAGTGCTTCGGCAGGTCCTGCATGGTCTGGTCACGCGCAAGGCGCCCTCGTGGTTGAATTTTTGGGAGAACATGCTCGGGGCCGGCTTCGCCTGCCTCTACGCCGGACATTTTCGCAAAGAGCCGCCCAGTATGATCCATGCGCCGTGGGGCGGGGCGCCCGCGACCGCCGCGTGGTTGTTGTGGCGGCTCGACGGTCACCGGTTCAGCGCTGCGGCTCACGCCTACGATATTTATGAGCACGGTGGAGATTGGTGGTTGTTGGAAAAACTGGCTCACGCGGAATTCATTCACACCTCGACCGAGATGGGCCGACTTTCTCTGATCGAGCGCAAGGTGGCGGCGGACCGTGTTCACTGCATCCGGCGCGGTTTGGAGCATCTGCCCCGGTTGAAGCCGCTGCGGAGTGTGCGCGACCCTTTGCGCTTGGTGTGCGTCGCTCGCCTGGTGGAGAAAAAAGGGCTGCGCCGCCAGCTCGACGTGTATGACGCGCTGCGCAAAGCGGGTGTGGAGTTCGAAGCGCGGATCATCGGCACTGGTCCACTACGGGAGGAACTCGAGCAATGCGCTGGGCGGCTCGGTATCGCAGGGCGTATCGTCTTCACTGGTCAACTGGCCCAGCACGAAGTGTGGCGGCAACTCGAGTGGGCCGATGTGCTCCTGCATAGCGGCGTAATCGCGCCGAGCGGCGACCGCGACGGCCTGCCGAATGTGATCCCCGAGGCGATGTCGATCGGCGCATTAGTGCTCACTTCGCCCGTGGCGGCGACCCCCGAGGCAATTGATGACGGGGTGACGGGGCTGGTCGCATCGGTTGATGACACGGCAGCATGGGTGGAGGCGCTGGCTCGATTGCAACGTGATGACGCGTTGGCGGAAGAACTGCGGTTCAACGCGCGGGCCTGGGTGGAAATGAATTTTGACGCGCATCGCAACGCCGCCCGGTTGCACGCGCGCTTCATCGAGGCGATGGCATCATGATCTGGTTCGATTGCACCAAGGCGGCGCAAACCGCGCACCATTCCGGACTGCAGCGGGTGTCCACTCGGTTGATGGCGGAGTTAGGCGAGGACGCTACCGCCGTCGCTAGTTGGAATTGGCTAGGGGCGGCGGTTCGCCGCGATTGGTGGCTCACCGCCGAGGTGTTTGCGCCGGACGAGCGACCGGGTTGGAATGAGGTGGCCCAAAGGCGGCCGTGCCGGCTTGCGGCGATTTTTCACGACGCGATTCCATTAAAATTCCCGCATATCACATGGCCACAAAGCGTGGCGCGGCATCCGGCCTATCTCAAAATGCTCGCCGGCTTCGACTTGGTTTTCGCAGTGTCCGAGGCCAGCAAGCTGGAGCTAGCCGGTTATTGGGCGTGGCTCGGATTGGAGCGGACGCCACCGATCGAGGTGCTGAGCCTTGGAGCGGATTTCGACGGTGCGGCGCGGGTAACGGCACCGCAGGATGAGACTGAGCCGGTGTTGTTGAGCGTAGGCATCCTCGAGCCACGGAAGAACCAGGCGTTTCTGCTCGAGGTCTGCGAATCGCTGTGGAGCGAAGGGCTGCAATTTGAATTGCATCTGGTCGGCCGCGTGAACCCGAATTTTGGTCGGCCAGTCGCACAGCGTATTAAGCAGCTACGTCGTAAATGGAGCGGATTGCACCACCATGCGCGCTTGGACGACGCGGGCTTGGCGCGATTATATGCATCGGCGCGGGCGGCGGTATTCCCCTCGCAGGCGGAAGGCTGCGGATTGCCGGTGCTGGAGGCGATGTGGCGCGGCGTGCCGTGCCTGTGCAGTGATATTCCGCCCATTCGGGAGAACGCGTCGGCGGGTGGCGCGGTGTTGTTGCCGACCAATGATCGGATCGCTTGGCGGGATGCCATGCGCGCTTGCCTGATCACCGCACCGCACGCTCAACGACTGTCCCGCGAAGCAGTCATCCGTCCTTTACCGACCTGGCGCGGCACGGCGGAATCATTAATCACGTCCATCGGGAAATTGTAACCTGATAGGTTGCGCATTTGACTACGAAAGTGGTGTGGCAGCGAAACTGCGGGATGGACTGCAGGCGCGGTCAAGCGACCATAGGAGTTTCGGTGCGTATCAGGGACGACGATTCGCCCACTCCTAGAGGCTTGGCCCGGCGATCGCGTTGGAGGCCACGAACACGGCGACGGACGGGCTGGATGAGCCCCGCCCGGTGCCCCGACCCACACGCTGGTGCCGCGCGAGGTGAGAACTTGGACGGTGCGAATCGCACTGGAGATGGGCCGTAAATTCGAAGCCGCCGAGCCAAGCTTGGCCAATATTCAGTCATACAGCGAATTGGTTCGCCGTGATTTAGGAAATAAAAACACCGCCAAGGTGCAGAAGATCATTGTCACACCGCAGAGCGCGTAGAAGAGATGGTAGCCGCCAAGCTTGGCTGGGCCGAGTGCCCAATCGATTCCAGCCAGCCAGCCCAGTAAAGGCACGGCGATTAACCCGCCGATCGCATAGGCACCGAGACTGACCAGGTTATAGAGTGCGAAGTAGGCGGGGCGCGCGCCGTCGACCGGGACGGTGGCGTAGAGTGAGGCCGGGGCCGCCACGCCATAGATGCCGTCAGCCACCGCGACGAAGGCCCAGGCAATCATGATCGGCCAGGCCCGGCCAACGTCAGTGAATGGAAAACAAAGGAAGAACACCGCATAAACAGGTCCGGCGATCCAGAGCATCCGCCACGGTCCGATACGGTCGCAAAGCACGCCGAGCCACGGGGTGAGCAGGAGTTTCACGAGCAGGTAACCTACGCCCATAGTGGCGATGAGCCACGGTCGCATATGTAGCACCTCAAGGTTGAACACTTGATAGTAGGCCACGGCGAAGAAAAACGGCAGAGTGAAAATGAGCGTGCCTAACAGGAGTCGGCGGAAGGCGTGGTTTTGCAGGGCCGACCAGAACTCGCGCACTTGATAGCGCGGCGACGCGACGGCCTCATGCATCGTCACACGGCTCAAGGATAGGGCGGCCGCAATGCCGAACGCGGCACCGGTGACTAGCAAGGTTGTCAGTCCAGCGATGTTGTTTGTGCCAATCGCGTCCACGGCCAGCCCGACCACTAGAGTGGCCGCAATGATGGCGAAGCTAATGAAACGGATACGCCGCCCTATGTAGCGTCCGCGTAGCCCGCTGGGGATCGTGGTGGCGAGCCAATCGTCGGCAAACGGGCGGGTGAGATGCAGGCAGGACGCCGCTAGAAAAACGGCCGCGCCCAGAATCAGCGGCCGGTGTGCTTCCGGTAGCGTTGGGGCCGCTAGGATGGCCAGCAGCACCAACACCGGCTCGGTTACTGCCAACAGCAAAATGAAGCGCTTGCGCCGCCGCACGCGGTTGGCCAGCGGCAGGCAGAGTAGTTGGGCAATACAGGCGACGCTAAGCACCGCGCTGAAATAGCCCATCATGTTGCGCGGAATGCCGATGGCCAAGGCGAAGGCCACGAAAACCATGGTGGGGCCGCCGCAGATCGTGTCGAAAACACTCCGCAGGCTTATGTTCCAGTTGAACCAGTGAAGCGAGGAGCGGGTTTCGGTTTTGGTCAGGAGGGGGACCGAGTGGGACATGGCGGGTGCTTGCCGTGCGCGACTGACTTTGTTTCAGCGTTTGGCCCAAAGCCGCAGCGAACTGAGCAAAAAATTCTCGAGCGCGGTGGCGACATTGAGGTTCAGGCGAAGCAGCCCGACATTGTGCTCTAGTGCGGTGATCGCGGCGGTGTGTGCTGACTGCGCGGCGGCGTCACTGGTGCGCAGCCGCGGTACGGCGTAGGCGCGAGTGGCGTGTTCGATGCCCGCGAACAGCGCTTGTCGGATGCCATTGGCCAGGCCGGTTTCGATGGCGACTTGCTCGTCGTCATCCAAGTCGGCCGGCAGTTTATCTTTTTCGGTTTTCCAAGCTTCGCTCGTGGCGGCCTCGAGAATCGCGTCAAAACGCGCAACGAGTCCGTAAAGGGTGAAGACATGATCGGCCACATCGCGCTTGTTGGTCACACCCGCGGCCAATCTCCCGAGCCAAGCTTGGTAATCGGTGAGCCAGGCAGGGAAGCCGACGTGCTCGGTGGTCGTGCCAACGGAGGGAAAACGGAATAGCAGGACGCGGCTGCGGATCGTTGGCAGCAAGGCGTAGGGGCGTGTGGTGAGGAGCAGTAGCGTGGTGTGGGCGGGCGGCTCCTCCAGCGTTTTGAGAAAAATATTGGCCGCCGCCAGATTCATACGGTCGCACTCGTGGATGATGGCGACCTTGCGCGGTGCGATGTGGGTAGAAACCTGCACCTTGCCAATGAGCTCGCGGGTGTTTTCCGCAGTGATCTGGCGCATCTTACCGGTGGGGCGAAGGTCGAAGCAGTCCGGGTGGGAGTCGGGCGTGAAGTGGGCGGACGATTCCGGGGTATTGAGAAGGCGATCGGCGATGGCCTGGGCGATTTGCACGAGCATCGTGAGATCGTCGCCATGAAGTAGGACGCTGTGGGAGAGCCGTTGCCGCGCGATGGCGTTTTCAATCACGGCAACGGCCGGAGTGCCGACCAGTGGCGGAGGCCATGCGACGCGCTCGGTCATGATCACAAACCTAACCGCACCCGCACGTGTTCCCAGATGGCCTGCGAAACCTGCGCGATAGGCCTGGTGCCGTCCACGAGGATGATGCGGTCGGTCATGGTGCGCGCGAGTAGCAGATAACCGTCGCGGACCTTGGTGTAAAAATCGATGTTCTCTCGCTCCATGCGGTCGGGCAGGTCGGTCACGCGCTGTTTGAGTCGAGCGATGCTTACGTCGGTAGGCACATCTATGATCACGGTGATGTCGGGCATGACGTTGCCGATGGCGAAGCGATTGATCTCCGCGACGGGACCGGCGGCGAGATTGCGCGCGATGCCTTGGTAAACCGTGGATGAGTCGAGGAAGCGGTCGCTGAGAACGAATTTGCCCGCGAGTAGTGCCGGCGCGATGACTTCGCGCACGACCTGGGCGCGCGCGGCGGTAAAGAGCAGGAGTTCGGTCTCGGGGCACATTTCGTCGCCCTTGGAATTATGGACGATGATGTTGCGGATCTGCTCGCCGATCTCGGTACCGCCGGGTTCGCGGGTGGTGATGACATCCTTGCCCAATTTTTTCAGGTGGGCGGCGAGCAGGGAAATCTGGGTGGATTTACCGCTGCCTTCGGAACCTTCGAAAGAGATAAGCCGACCGGTATGCTGAGTTTTCAGTGGCATGGGGCAGGGTGGGGCGATCAACGCCAATTGGCGAGGAAGGTTTCGAGATCACCGATCGTGGGACTCAGACCGGTGCGCACATAATGCCCGCTGGTGCAAACGCCGGTGCCGAGGCAGGATTCGGGGGCGAGACCCATGAGTTGGCCCGCGGTGAACCCGGCGTTGAAGTGATCGCCCGCGCCGGTGGTGATGAGCGGCTTGGCGACATAGGGACCGGGCACCCAGAATGTACCGTCGCGATTCGCGCAGGCGGCCGACTCTTTCGGGTGAACCACAACTGTGGTGAGGTCGAGACGTTCGCGAATCTTGGCGGCCATATTGCGCAGGCCGTTTTCAGTTTCGGTTTCCGTGCCGAAGCCGAGCACGGAGAAGACCTGTTGGGCCTCCTTGAGATTGAGGCCGAGCGTGACCGAGCCGAATTGCTCGAACTTGGCGATGGTCTCGAGCGCGTAAACCAAATCGGAGGGGGAGCGTTTTTCGGGATCTGCGAGGTCGAAGAAAAACACGCGGCCAGGCTTGACGGGGATTTGCGGCAGGACGCGCTCGACCAGGTCGGTGAAAACCGCGGTCAGGTTGGGAATCATGGTCCAGTTGACCAGGGCGATAAGGTCGGCTCTGGCGAGTGCGGCACGGTAGCCGTCGGCGCTCAAGACGGCGGCGATGGTCTCGGGCGTGACCTCGTCGAGTGATTTCATCATGCCGAGCATGAGCTTGCCGTCGTTGAATTCCACCGCGGTGGTGGCCGCGGGATCACACAGGCTGAACACCTCGGAGCGCGCGGCCATGTCGGCGAAGACCGGATTGAGGTTGGGCCGACCGAGTGCGCCGATATAGGTCAAGCTGGAGCCTTGGGCGAGCAGCGCGTTGGCCATGATCGGGCCGTTTCCGCCGAGCTTGTCCATGCGCGGATAGAACTCGAGGTTAGTGCTCTTGCCGGCGGCGGCGAGGATACGCTGGCCGAATTCGGCGATCGTGCCGATTGGCGTAAAGTTCTCCCCTTGCCCGGCGCGCAGGGCCACCGGCGTCACGATAGTGTCCACAAAGCCGTCGAAACCCACGAGGGAGTGCCGGGAGGCGAGTTTGGCGCGGTGGGCGCGCAGTTCCTGAAGGGTGCGGGTTTTGAAATCCATGGCAGGCGAGAAGGAAGGAAAATTTCACCGCGCACCGTCGCAAACAGATTCGCGCGCGAAAATTTGGCATTTACGTTGAATGACACTCCCAAAGCCGCCAACTCTTGGCACCGCTATGCTAGAGCCGTTCGCCCCAACCCCCGTCCTTGCGACGGTCAACATCATCCAAGTTTTCCTGCAATGCGACGTCGTCGGGCAGGTGATCACGGTCGGCCTGATGCTGTTCAGTCTCGTCGCGTGGACGATCATGTTTGGGAAGCATTTTGAACTGAAGCGGCTGCGCTCGCTCAATTACGCCTTTGAATCACACCTGCGCGACCAGCGTTCGTTGCTCGATCTGCCGGAGTCGTTTCGCAACCGCCGCGCGATCCCCTACGCCGATCTTTTTGCCGACGCGGTGGAGAGCTACTGGCGCGCGGCCGCCATCGCCAAGGAGCGGGGGGAGAATAACTCGCGGGCGAAACTCGAACAGGCGGAAAACGCGCTGCAACGCGCGCTTTCCCGACAAGCGCTGCGCTACGAGACCAGCATGATCTTTCTCGCCAGCATCGTGACGGGCGCGCCTTTCCTTGGTCTGCTTGGCACGGTGTGGGGGGTCATGGAGGCGTTCGGCGCGGTATCCATGATGCAGTCTGCCTCGATTGCGGCGCTGGCGCCCGGCGTTTCCGCCGCGCTGCTAACCACGATTGCCGGCTTGGTCGTCGCCATTCCGTCAGTCTTTGGCTATAATTACCTGCTCAATACGAACAAGAGCCTCATCACCGAGTTGGAAAACTACGCGAGCGCGCTC
>JADLBI010000316.1 GCA_020847775.1 Opitutaceae bacterium | reverse complement strand
TCCAACCACACCCTGCTGCTGGTGGACGGTATCCGTTTCAACGACTCCAACACCGAGTATTTCAATCTCATCGGCGGTGCCGTGCTCGGCGCCCAGGAGCGCGTCGAGATCGTGCGCGGCCCGCAGAGCACGCTGCATGGCGGCGAAGCGCTCGGCGGCGTGATTTCCCTCAGCCAAAACCGCGGTAACGGTCCGGCGACGCACGCGCTCACCATTGAGGGCGGCAGCTTTGGCACCGCGCAGGCAGCCTATGCGACGCAGGGTGGGAACGAGTCCACCGGCTACGCGTTCAGCCTCTTCGGCGGCCGCACCGATAACGACCGCGCTGACAACGCATTCGCCCGCGGCAGTCTCGCGCTGCGGCTCGACCGCGACGTGAGCGAGACGGCCAGCATCGGCGCGACGCTGCGGGGTTACCAAGGTCTTTTCGAGTCGCCCGGCGACCGCTTCACCAACGACCCCAACAACACGGAGCGCGAGCGCATCGTCCTCGCCACGGTTTTCACCGATCTCAATCCGGCGCCCGAGTGGAACGTGCACCTGATTCTCGGCGCCCAACACCGCGAACTCGTTTCCAACAACCAGCTGCCGAATCCGCCCTGGGGCACGCCACCCTCGCGGGATCTCAATCGCACCCGCCGCGCGGTGCTGGACGCGCAGGTCACCTGGAGCGGACAGGAGCGCCATCGCGTGACGTTCGGCACCACCGCGGAACGCTCCGCCACGCGCAACACCGGCTTTGGCAACATCGATCGCAGCCAGACGCTACTCGCGTTTTTCGCGCAGGACGAGATCACCCTTGGTGATGACCTCTACCTAACGCTCGGCGCGCGCAACGACGATCACGACACCTTCGGCAACGCCGCCACCGGCCGCGCGGCGCTGGCTTGGATCGCGCAACCCGAGCGTCTCAAACTGCGCGCCAGTTACGGCACGGCCTTCCGTTCGCCCAGTTTCATTGATCTCTACGGCACGTCGGCCTATTACGTCGGCAACCCGACCCTTGATCCCGAGAAGGCCAAGGGCTGGGACGTCGGCGCGGATTTCGCTCTGCCCGGGAACCGCGGCCAGTTTTCGGTCACGTGGTTCGACACTCGGTTCCGCAACCTGATCAACTACGACTTCATGGTTTTTCCCGCCACCGTGCGCAACATCGGCCGCGCCGCGACGCACGGGGTTGAGACCTCCCTGCTGCTCAAGCTCAACGACGCCACGCGGTTTGAGCTCGGGCACACGTGGCTCGAGGCCGAGGACTCGGCGACGGGAGCCCGCCTGCTGCGCCGTCCGCGCCATACCGTGGGCGCCGATTTGCGCCATGATTTCAACCGTGTGTTCACGCTCGGCGCCGGTGTGACCGTCGTGGCAGAACGTGAGGACGTGGATGCCGCGACCTACCTGACGGTCAACGGCGAAGACTACACCGTGGTCCGCATTTACGCCTCGTGGGCGCTGCGCAACGACCTCCATCTCCGGCTCCGGCTTGAAAACGCCCTCGATGAAAAATACGAGGCCGTGAACGGGTTCCCCTCGCCGGGCAGCGCGGTTTACGGCGGCATCGACTGGCGCTTCTAAGTTCGCCAACTTCCACCACCAGCCATGAGCCGTTATCTTCGATACTGGATCGCAGCCCTGTTGGTCTGGGTCGCCACCGTGGCGGCCCGGACCGCCGAGGTGCGCATCGTTTCGCAAACCGTCGGAACCGACGAGATGCTCTTGGCGGTGGCCGCGCCGGAGCAGATCGCCGCGCTGAGCCACTACGCGCGCGACCCGCAGTTTTCCGGGGTCGCGCGCGAGGCGGCGGCCTATCCCGCGCTCGATTTTGGCGACGTCGAAACCATCCTGCGTTATCGACCGACTCTCGTGCTACTCGGGGATTACAGCCGGCCCGAGCTCGTGGAACAGGTGCGCCGCGCCGGCGTGCCGGTTTTCATGCTCAACCGTTACCGCACGTTGGAGGAAGCGTTCGACAGCCTGCGTCAACTCGCAGTTGCGATCGGCGGCGACGCGGCCAAGGCGCGGGCCGAGGCGGTGATCATCGACTGTCGCCAGCGGGTGGACGCGCTGCGCGACCGCCTCAAGGGCGTGCCACTCGTGCGCGTGATCGCTCCGTCCACCTACGGCGTCATCCCGGGCGGCGAGACCACATTTCAGGATATTTGCGACTTCGCCGGAGCCGACAATCTGGCGTTGACGCTTGGCCATCTGGAAGGGCACGCCCCACCGCCCAACGAGGCGATGCTCGCTTGGCCGATTGAGCGCGTGGTGCTTGGCGGCAGCAATGTGGACGACGCGATCGCGCCGTTTCTCAAGCTGCCGCCCTACGCCGCCATGCCCGCCGTGCGCAACCGCCGCGTGGCGTTGTTGGACTTCTGGGCGTTCAGCTGCGTGTCGCATCTACGGGTGCACGCCTACGAGCAACTCGCCCGTCAATTGCACCCCGAGCGCTTCAAAGACTAGGTCCCGTGAAACCCATTTTGCCCGCCCGCGCGGCGCTGCCCATCTTCGGCCTGCTCCTCTTGGTGCTGGCAGTGGCGGCGCTGGGGGTCGGCGATGTGCGTTTGAGTCCGGGGCGCATCCTCGATGGCTTGCTCTACCGGGATGGGTTCGCGGCGACGATTCTCTGGCAGATCCGGCTGCCGCGTCTTTGCGTGGCCATGCTAGTCGGCGCGGCGCTCTCGGCGAGCGGCCTCGTCATGCAGGCGTATTTTCGCAACAGCCTCGCGAGTCCCGATCTGCTCGGCGTGAGCAGCGGCGGCGCGGCTGGCGCGGTCGTGGCCATCGGCGCGGGTTGGGCGGCGGCTTCGTTCATGCTCGTGCCGGTGACGGCGGTGTTCGGCGCGTTGTGCGCGACCGGCGCGGTGATCGTGCTGGCCCGCCAAGGCGCGGGCACCGAGCGGCTCCTGCTCGCGGGCATCGCGCTCAACGCCCTGCTCGGCGCGGTCACGAGCTACGTGTTGTCGCAGGCTTCGGTCACCTACGAGCGCAACGCGCAGATTCTTTTCTGGCTGCTCGGCGGACTGGAGGATCGCACGTGGGAACATGTGGCGATGGCCTCACCGATCTTGCTCGGGGCCGCGCTGCTCTGGCCGCTGGGTCGGCCGATGGATTTGCTGAGCCTCGGCTGGCGTGAGGCGCAGAGCCTCGGGGTGGATGTGGTGAAACTCCGACGTCGTCTGCTGGCGCTGGCCACGCTCCTGACAGCGCTCTCCACCGCGGTGGCGGGTTCGGTGGGTTTCGTCGGCTTGATGGTGCCGCACGTGCTTCGCCTGCTCGTCGGTCCGGAAAATCGCCGATTGGTGCCGCTGGCGATTGTGGGCGGCGCGGCCTTTGTCGTGGCCTGCGATCTCGCCAGTCGCGCGGCCGGAGGACTGCGGCTCGGCATCGTCACCGCGATTGTGGGCGGGCCCTTCTTCCTGTGGTTGTTGCGGAGGCAGACATGAGCGCGCTCGAACTCAACGATGTCGCCGTGCCGGGCCGACTTATGCCGGTCACGCTCGCTCTCGCCCCGGGGCAACTGGCCGGTTTGGTCGGCCCCAACGGCTCCGGCAAATCCACTTTGCTGCAAGCGGCGGGCGGTTTGCTGGCGCATTCCGGCGGTGTGCGCTGGCTAGGGCGGCCGCTTGCGCGACTGCCGGTGGGCGAGCGCGGCCGGCTGGCGGCCTGGGTGCCACAGGAGGCGCATTTCGAGTTTGGGTTTACGGTGCGTTCGGTGGTGGCCCAAGGGCGCTTCGCCCACGGCGACGATGAGCAGGGCGTGGAAGCGGCGCTCGAGCGTTTCGCGCTGACCGCGCTCGCCCATCGGCCGGTCAACCAACTTTCGGGCGGCGAGCGGCACCGCGTTTTGCTCGCCCGCGCCCTCGCCACCGGCGCGGCGATCCATTTGTGGGACGAGCCGCTAGCGGCACTCGACCCACGGCACGCGCTGGAAGTGCTCAAGCTCGCGCGCGAGATCACCCACGCCGGGGCCACGCTGCTGTTTTCGCTGCACGATCTACGGCTGGCGCATAACCTCGACGTGGTCGCGGTCATGGACGCGGGCCGACTGCGCGCCGTGGGCGCGCCCGAAGAGGTGCTGACGCCAGAACTGTTGATTGAAGTGTTTGGCGTCCGGGTTCGGCGCGAGTCCGGGTTGAATTTGTTTCTACCATGAATGACATGCGCATCCTTCGCTGCGAAACTTTCGACCGGCAGGTGACCTTGCCCGTGAAGCCCCGCCGGGTGGTCAGCCTCGTGGCGGGCCACACAGAGGCACTGTGGGAGATGGGCTTGGCCGACCGCGTGGTGGGCGTTTCGCATTATTGCCGCCGCTATGTTAATCCGCAAAACCGGCTGGTGGCCGGGGATTATCTGCGGGTCAACGATGAGGTGCTCGCGGCGCTCGAACCCGATCTGATACTCATGACCGGCGGTGTGCAGCTCGGTGTGGCCCGTCGGCTCGCGGCGGCTGGAATGCCGGTTTACGTGTTACCGCTGCCGGATAGTTTTGCGGGCGTGTTGGAGAATATCCGCCGGCTGGGCGCTTTGATGGGCGAGATGGGCGCGGCCATCGCCTTGACGGATCGCATGGAGCGCGAGGCTGCGGAGCTGCGCGCGCAGGCACCTGCCGTGCGGCCGCGCGTTTATGCGGAGCTGTGGTTTGGGCGGCATCCGCGCATGGCGGGCGGGCTGACGTTTATCCACGACCTGATCTCGTTGGCCGGTGGTGAGAATATCTGGTCTTACATGGCGGAGGGTTATCCGCGGTTGGATTTGCCCGGCGTGGTGGCGGGGCGGCCCGAGGTGGTGGTGCTCTTCCACGAGGAGGACGATCATCCGCTCGACGTGCCCGCGTGGCGGCGCGAGCGCGGTTGGGACGGTGTCTGGCCGTTCCGCCTTGTCGAGTCCGGGATCACGCGGGGACGCAATCTCATCCACGACGGCCCGTCGTTCATGGAAACCGCGCGCTGGTTGCAGACCCAATGCATGGGCGCGCGCTGACCCGGTTCGCTTGGTGGACTGTGAGAATACGAGGCTTTTGCCGGCTCGGTCGGCAAAGGTATTTAGTCAGCCCTTTCCTAGCGCATCACGAATCTACCGCGAGTTGGCGCATGAGCACGAACAGCAACGTGCAGGCTGGGGGGTGCGCAGTCCGCTGAATGGTTAAGCGAGGAACAGGAGGGAGATCACGGGCGGACCACTGCATTGACAAACGGGCGCTTCTCTCAGGCTGTGGAGTCGCGTGTCTCGATCTCCCTGCACATTTTTCTCGATATTCAAACTGCTTTGCGCGAGTGGCCTGCTGGCCTCCGGCGCGCGAGCCGAATCAACGGCGCGGCTGGACGGATGGGATTTGCTCTCACAATACCTTTATCGCGACGCGGCGGAGGTTTTTGTCGCGGAGCCCGCGGGGCGGGAGCGCGATTTGGGTTTGGCGGCGGCGTTGTTGAACGAGCCGCCGGTGACGGCGGGCAAGATCGAACGCGCCCAACAGCTGCTGGCCGATGTGGCCGCTGGTGGGATGGACGAAACCGGCGCGTATGCGCGCTATTTGTTGGCGCGAATCAAGCACGCGCATCTTTCCGCGCCGGTGACGGAAGTGGAGCAGGCTTATCGCGCAATCCTCGCGGCGTCGCCCGGCTCCGTGGCGGCACAGCTGGCGGCGGCGCAGCTGGCTTTGGTGCAGTTGTATCAGCGGCCGGATTTGGCGGTGGAGGCACGCATAGCCGGGGCGGCAGCACTTGCCGTGGTCGCCGGGAATCGGCGCTTGCCCGGGATCGCGGCAGCCTACTACCAGCAATTGGCCGGGGCGGCGTTGTTTTATCGTGTGACTGACGCGCGCGTGCTGGGTTGGTTGGAAACGGCTTATCGCATCGGTCTTTCCACGCCAATCGAGCAGAGCACGCTGGCCTTGCAGACTGCGGAGGTGGCGCGGGAGCTCGGCCAGCGCGACATCGCGCTGGACTACTACCAGCGGTTTTTGGCGTCGGCGGTGGCCACTGATCAACGTTATCACACGGTGGAAACGCGCATGAATGAGCTGCGTGGGACGGAGGGCGGTCGATGAAACGCGCCGGGAGATGGGGCCGCAACATAGCCCTGATATTGCTGGTGATCTTGTTTGGTTATGCCTCGTGGCAGGTGTTGCGACGCGGTCAGGAGGAGTTGGACCCGAAGATTGAGGTGGTGAGGTTTGCGCACTGGCAATTGGAGCCGGGGGTGCGCGAGGCGTTTGACCAGATCTCGCGCGACTACATGGCGTTGCATCCCCACGTTCGCATCGTGCAGATGCCGATCGCGGGCCGCGTCTGGCGGCAGTGGCTGCGCACCCAACTCGTCGGCGGCAGCCCGCCGGACTTGATCGAGATCGCCAACTATGAGGTGAGCGACGAGATGCTGGCGCGCTATTTCACGCCACTCACCGCGCCGCTGGAGGAGAAAAATCCCTACAATGCCGACGAGCCCGACTTGCGCGACATGTCGTGGCGCAGGTCCTTCTCAGCGGAATTGGTTCCGGAGGATCTGGTGCACTACTACAGTCCCAATCTGCTGGAGTATTACGCGGTGCCAAACGCGATGGTGACGGTGCGTATCTTCTACAACCGTGATATCATCAAAGCCGCGCTGGGGGAGGATCGCGTGCCGCAGACGTATCAGGAGTTTGTGCATTGGTGCGAGGCGGTGCGCGATTACGCCCAGCGCAGCGGCAAGCCGATCATGGGGTTGGCCGGTTCGTGGTTCAACGCGCTGCAACTGACCGGCATGGTGACCTCAACCGTCACCCAGAAACTGGCGATCGCGGTGGATTACGGCCGCGATCTGGATTTCACGCAGCAGGATGTGCTGATCACCTATCTGCGCGGGGATTGGACGATGCGCACGCCGGCTTTTTTCCGCAGCCTGAAGATGGTGGCGGACATTGGCCGTTTTATGCCGCCGGGCTGGGCCCAGCTCAATCGCGAGGATGCGATGATGCAGTTTGTGCAGGGCAACGTGGCCATGATACCCACTGGCACTTGGGACGCCGGCGGTATTCTCTCGCAAGCCGATTTCGAAGTAGGCGCGTTTCAAGTGCCGGCGGTGGGCCCCGATGATCCAGTTTACGGGGCAGATGCGCTCGGTCCGATATCCGAGGCCAATATATTTGCCACGGTGCCGTTTGGACTGACGCGGGCGTCGAAGCATCCCGAGCGGGCGATTGATTTTCTGCGTTTCCTGACGAGCCGGCGGGAGAACGAAGTGTTTTCGCGCATCTCGACTTGGCTGCCGGTGATCAAGGGTGTGCCGGTGCCGGAGGTGTCCAAACCGTTTGAGCCGATCAAACGAGGCTTTATTCGCGGCCCCAGCGTGCGTTCGCTCTCGGTGGTGTCGAATGACGTCTATCAGCAAAACATCCACCTGTTGAGCGGCAAAAGCGCCAGCGCCGAGACCTTTGTCGAGCAGACGCAAGCGCGCTATGCGGAGGTAGTCCCGGCAGAGCTCACACGCATGGCCAAAGTATTTCAGGCGACCCTGCGCCAGAAAGATTCCGTGCTAACCGCACTGCATCATCAAACTACTGACGGCCAATTGGCGCGCTCGAAGTTTGATATCGTCGCGGCGAAGCAATTGCAGGTCGAGGCGCAGCGCTTGCAGATCGAGCGCACGCTGGCCGATCATGAGAAGCGTTGAGGTCGCCTAAGCCGGTGCCTTGAACGCGGGGGCGGTGCGACTCACGGTGCGGTGTAACGGCGGTAGTGCAGGTTTTCCAGTTGCCGCAGGTGCTGCACTTCGGCGTGGCGGGTCCACCTCGCGCGTGCGGGGTCGTCGGCGGGCAGCATGAAGTGAAAGGCGACTTGCGTATCGAGCCGCCGCACATCTCCGCGAACGCGGGTGAGGTGCCGCGAAATGTCGTCGCGCAGATGGCGCGGCAATCCGGCGTTGAGCTTGGCGGCGAAGGCCGGGACGTCGGCGTTGCGGCCGATGGCGGTGTGGATTTCGCGCTGGAAAAAGTTCGAGCTGTGGTCGGCGCCGAACCAGCCGAAATCGGTCGTGAATCCGGGGAGCTCGCCTTCGAGCCGGGGTTTCAAGTTGGAACCGTCGGGCGGCGGCGGGGTGCCGATGATGGACGAGATGCGCAGGCTGATGCGGGAAAATTCGGCCGCCATCGTCCGGCTGGTCAGGTAGCGCAAAAAGTCGAGCGCAACCCCCTGATGTTTTGAATGACGCACGATGCCGAGCATGGCTTCGGGGTAACCGGCGGCTTCGGAAACCGGACCGAGGGTGAAGCGACCATATTGAGGATCGTCCGCTGCGGGGAGCGGCAACGGCGTCATGCCGGTCGTGAAGGCACCGTCTTGCGACAGCACGGCGTAATCCCAACTGCCGGCAAAAAGCAAGACGGCGTTTTGCTGCAAGTAAGCATGGATGGCCTCGTCGCGCTGTTGCTGCGTGAAGCCCGGCGTGAGCAAGGCCGAGACATCGCTCATCAAGTTGAGTGTGTTGCGAATCTCCGGCGTGTCGTAGTTGACGCGTCCGTCGAGCATCAGGCCCGCGAGTTCAAGCGAGGTGACACGCAGGTTGCGATTGGGACTGAGTGTGAGCGTGAGGCGTTGGGTTTGCGACGGCAGCAGGGTGTTGAAGAGCTGGCGCGTATAGGGGCCGCAACCCGCGATGGGCACGAGGCGTCTGCCGGTGCGTTCAGCGTAGGCCGTGATTTGCCGGCCGATGCGTCGCAATTCGGCGAAATCAACCGGCGGCTGATCCGAGCCGGTGATTTCGCGCAGCAATTCGCGATTGTAGAAGAGCCGCACGGAGTTGAGCTGCAGGGTGACGCCGCACACTTCGCCGGAGGTTGGCGTGAGATTCGCCATCGCGGATAACCCGTCGATGAAGGTTTCACTCCACGGCACGGCGGCCAGATCGGTGCCGACGTTGTAAGGGTTGGGCTTATCCAACCATGGCGTGAGCGGCAGAAAATTCCGGCTGATCATTTCTTCGTTCAGCGTGAGCATGCCGGTGATGTCGGGCGCGGTTTCGCCGGCGAGCTGCGTGCGCGTCCATGCGGCATATGACCGCACCGGCACCGGAATCTGCGTGATGCGCACGTTGGGGTGCAATTTCTGATAACCGGTGATCGCCGCGTCGAAGGCTTCTCTCATGCCGGTATGCAAGAGCCAGTGGCCGATTTGGATTTCGACGAGTTCTGGCCGACTTGAGTTCAGGTGGCGCTTGGCCACCTGCCACGCGGAGAAGCCAAAAACCATGACGAGAATCAGCACCGCGAGGCGGTTGCGAAGGCGCGACTGGCTCATGGGATTTGGGCGTCGCGGGCTTGGGCTTCGACGGCGAGTCGGCGCGCGGTCTTGGCGCGGCCGTCTTGTGGGTAGGCCGCGGCGAAGGCGAGGTAGTGCCGCGCGGCGAGCTCATTGCGGTCGAGTTCGACGGCGAGCCCGGCGATGGTCAGGTCCACTTCGCCATTGCGATACGGCGCCTCGAAACCGATTTCGCGGCCCGCGAGGTAATGTGGCAGCGCGGCGGCCGCATCGTGGCGACCATGCCAATGCAAGTGCGCGAGCAGGTAGTGCAACTCGCGCCGCGCATCCGGCGAAGTCGCGCTGGCCAGCAACGTCTCAACCGCCGCGATACCTTCGCGCGCATCGCTCGGCGCGGCTTGCAGACTCACGATGTATCCGAGATGCACCGCGGCTTGGTCGGCCAGCGGATGCCCGGGATAGTCGCGGCGGAGTTGCTCGTAGCGTGATTGCGCGTCGGCCAAGCGCGGTGGCTCGGCGTGATCGTGCGCGATGCGCCCGAGCAAATACAGCACGAGGGGCCGATACTCGACATCGTCTGGCGGAAGCGTTTTGAGCAAATTCCCCAGCAAGGTCTCCGCTTCAGTCACGTTGACGGTCGTCACCGGATCGCGCACCAAGAGGCTGGCCGCGTAAGCAGTGGCGATGCGGGCGTCGGCCGGGTTGGCGCGGTGCTGTTGCTCGAGATTGGCCGCGGCAGAGTTGTAATCGAGGCTGAGCGCGGCTTTCCAAGCGGTGTCCGTTCCGGTGGCGGCGTGGCACAGTGAGCCCGCGGGCAGGGTGAGCCAGGCGGCCAGCAAACAATACAACCAATGGGGCGATCTTTTGCCGGAGTGGGGCGGCAGCATGCCAGCATCAAGAGAAACAATGATGCGGCGGACAAGGCGTGCTGATTCTTACAGTTTGAGCAACGGCTCGG
>JADLBI010000315.1 GCA_020847775.1 Opitutaceae bacterium | reverse complement strand
TTTGCTCGGCAGTCGCACGCGTGGGACCGCGCGCACCGACCTCGTCTTCTTCTTGCGCCCGACTGTGCTGACCAACACCGCGGCTGACAACGCGCCGACCATGCGGCAAATCGAAACGTTTCCCAAAGAGCAACGCGGCAAGTTGAAAAGCATTCTGGAACCCGCGGGGAGTATTCTGAATGCCAGCGGAAACTGATTTTCTCTCCGCGGGCGCGGCGGCCGGTTTGGACGACGGCGCACGCCAAGCGATCCACGCCGCGCCTCGCGGCGAACGCCTCGAACTCTACGCTCGCATGCTCGTCCGCGCGCCGAAGGACGCGCTCGCCGCGCTCGCCGCCGCCTCCGGCCTCCCGCTGGCGGGCGAGCTGAAGATCGACGAAGCCGCCCGCCCGGTTTTGCCCGCGCGCCTCGCGGCGGATTTTCAAGTCGTGCCCCTGCTGGTCGCGGGCGCGCCCGCCGACGAGTTGCACCTCGCGCTCTCGTGGCCGCCGGACGACACGATCGCCGACTGGGTGCGCACCTTCACACCGCGCGAACCGCGCTGGCACCTCGCGCCGCCCGACAAGGTGCACCAGCTCATCCGCGACCACTACGGCGTCGGCGCGGGCAGTCTCGATCTCGCCGAGGCCGCCGAAGCCGCGCTCGGCGAAACGGTCGGCGACACCGACGCCGACGAGGACGCCGCGGTCGTGCGCTTCGTCAGCGACGTGATCACGCAGGCGATCGAAGATGGCGCGACCGATATCCACTTCGAGCCACAAGAAGGCCAGCTGCGCATACGTTACCGCGTGGACGGCCTGCTCGTGCCCGTGCCACTGCCGGAAAATCTGCTGCGTTTTCAAGACGCCATCATCTCGCGCCTCAAAATCATGGCGCGGCTCAACATTTCCGAAAAACGCCTGCCGCAGGACGGCCGCATCGCCTTCCGCGTCGGTGGTGCCGCGCTCGACATTCGCGTTTCAACGATCCCGACGATCTACGCCGAGAGCGTGAGCCTGCGCCTGCTCAATCTGCGCAAGGAAGCCTACACGATGGACCGCATCGGCATGGATGCCGACGAACGCGAGCGCATCACCCGCGTGCTCGATTCGCCGCACGGCATCGTGCTCGTCACCGGTCCGACCGGCTCGGGCAAGTCCACCTCACTCAACGCGTTTTTGCGCCAAATCAATTCGACCGACCTGCGCATCGTCACGGTGGAGGATCCGATTGAATACGAGGTGCCCGGCGCGAACCAGATCCAAGTGCGGCCGGAGATCGGGCTCACCTTCGCGAGCGCGTTGCGCCACATTCTGCGCCAAGACCCCGATGTCATTATGGTCGGCGAAGTGCGTGACCGCGAGACGGCCGACATCGCCATCCGCGCCTCGCTCACCGGCCACCTCGTGTTCACCACGCTGCACACCAACGACGCGCCCGGGGCCATCACGCGCCTGATCGACATGGGCATCGAGCCGTTCCTCATCGCGTCGGCCATCGAGCTCGTCATTGCCCAGCGGCTCGTGCGGCGGCTGTGCCCGCAATGCGCCCAGGCCACGCCGGTGGAGCCGAGGAAATTACTGGATTCGTTGGCCGTCCTCGGTATCGAGCCAACCGCGGCGGATGGCGTGGCCGAGCTGCGGACGCCGGTTGGCTGCGACCATTGCCGCGGCACGGGGTATCGTGGCCGCGTCGGCCTGTTTGAAATTCTGCGGCCGACCGAGGAGATGCACGACCTCATCGTGCGGCGCGAATCGACGCGCGCGCTGGCCCGCTGCGCGGAGGCGCACGGCATGCGCACACTCGCGCGGTCCGGCTGGGCCAAGGTGCTAAGCGGGGAGACCACCCTCGACGAAGTCGTGCGCATCATCAGCGTCAACGACCGCTGACCATGCCTGAGTTTCTCTACACCGCCCGCGACGCGCAGGGGAAGACCGTGCGCGACACCGTCGGCGCGGCGACGCGGCGCGAGGCGCTTCGCCTGCTCGCCGCGCGTGGTCTGCAGCCGGTGAACTTGACGGAACGCGCAACCGTGAAGACCGCGACAGCGAACCGCCCGGCCGCGCCCATCGTCGCGCCCGCGCCGGCCAAGGCGAATCCGCGCGCGGACGATCTGCTGCCGTTTTTGCAATCGCTGAGCGAGCTGACCTCGAGCGGCATGTCGCCCGGCGAGGCGGTGCGACTCTTGGCCAACCGCATCAAAGACGCGCGGCTGCGCGCGTTGTGCGGCGCGATCTGGGCCGGGTTGAAAGAGGGGCTGACGCTCTCGCAAACGATGGAGAGCGCGTCGGCGGTGTTCGACGCGCAGACGATCAATCTCGTGCGCGCCGCCGAGGCGACCGGCAGCCTCAACGAGGTGCTGCCGCGGCTGATCGCGCACCACACCGAGCGGCGCGAGTTGAAACAAAAACTTCTCACCGCGATGGCGTATCCCGCGGCGGTGACAGTGATGGCGTTCGGCGTCGTGCTGTTCTTCGTGTTCTTTTTGATGCCGCGTCTGCAAGGGCTGCTGAATTCACTGGGCGGCAAGCTGCCGCTCTCCACGCAGCTGCTCGTGACCGGATCCGAAATGCTCGTGCGCTACGGTGTGATCATCATCCCGGCCTTTGCGCTGGCCGCGCTGCTCGTCTGGCGCTGGCGCAAGACCGAGGCCGGGCGCGTGAGGCTCGACGCGTGGCTGGTCGGCCTGCCGGTCGTGCGCGGCTGGGTCGTGGACACTGGCGTGCTCGCGTTTGTGCAAACGCTCGCCGTGCTCTTGGAAAACGGCATCAACACGGTCGAGGCGCTGCGGTTGACCGAGCGCACCGTGCCCAACCGCACGATGCGCGCCGCGCTGGCTTCGGCCACGGAGCGCGTGATCGAGGGCGAGAGCTTGTCCGCCGCGCTGGGCCGCACGGGCTTTTTCCCCGACTTGGCGCTCGACCGTTTGGCCGTGGGCGAAAACACCGGGCAACTCGCGCCCTGCTTGCGCGATTTGGCGAAGCATTACGCCCGACGCCACGCGGTGCGCCTGCAACGCATGGTCGGCGTGGTCACGCAAGGGGTGCTGGCGGGCGTGTTTGTTTTCGTGGGCTTTTTGGCCTACGCGATCGTGGCCGCCGTCCTGCGCGTGAGCTCAAGTTTCCACTTTTGAACTGTGGGGCGGGGTCTCCGAACCCCGGCCATGAAAAAGCGAATGCGATCAGGCGGGAATCAGAGACCCCGCCCTACCGCAGATTATTTCACTTCGCTGACACGACCTCGACCGAGTAGATGCGGAAGCTGGCGCTGAGTTTCCCGGGGTTGGCGCGGTCGGTCGCCAGGGTGCATTGGTCGATGCCGAGGTAGGGCGCGCGGGCGGCAAGATTTTCGTAGAAATCGAGGAGGGCGGCGAGGTCGGCCCGGCGGATGTTGACCTGCATGCTGTGCAGCGCGAACTGATCGGTGCGGTCGGTGCGTTGCGAGCCCAGCTCGGCGTCGAGGCCGCTGAGCATGGTGTTGAGCGTGGCGAAACTCTGCGCGGAATCGAGCGCCTTGCTCGGATCGAGGGCGCGGCCGGCGGTGTCCACGCGCGCCATGATGCCGTCGCGGTTTTGCAGCCACAGCGCCTGGGTGGCCGCGTCGGTGCGGAGCGATTGCCACTCGCGGTAAAAATCGCGGCCACGGCCGACGAGCGCGGTGATCCACCACGCGGCGGCGAACAGACCGAAGGTGAGGATCAGCCAGCGCTCGCGGCGGTTGCGTTGCGCGAAGAAGCGTTTCATGCGCCACCTCCTTTGCTGGTCCAGTCGGGCTTGAACGTGACCTCGAGTTGGAAGGTGGTGCGGCCGGAGCGCATCCGCGGGTCGCGTAGCGCGACACTCTCGACCGCGCCGAGTTGGCGCAGCGCGTCTTCGTAAACGCGGAGATCGCCGGCCTGGGCGGTTTGCGCCTCAATCTGCAAGGTCAACGGCCCGCTGGTGGAGACGCGCTGAAACTCGATGGAGCGCGGGCGCGGGGCGTTGATCACCGCGAGCATCTCGAACGGGCGCAGTTGCTGCGCGGTCATCTTCTCGAGTTTGGTGGCGAGCAGTTGCGCGGATTCGATGGCGCGCACCGCTTCGGCCTGCGCGGTGACCGCCTGGCGTTGTTTGGCCAGAAGCGCGCGGCCACCGGCGAGGCCGAGGGTGGCGAGCAGGCAGAGCACGAGCGCGGCGGCGGTGGCGGCGAAGAGCCGCCAGAGCCAGGCGGCGCGGCGTTCCTCGCGGCGGCGCACGGCGAGCTCGGCCTTGTCGCGGATGTCAGCGGCGGCCAGCGCGGCGGGGGCGATGAGCGCGGTGTGCGGCTTGCCGGCGCGGAGCGCGAGCCCGTCGCGGTCAAGGCCGGTGATTCGCAGCGGCTCCTCAATCAACGCCACGTCGGCGGCCGGGATGCCGGTGCGGCGTCGCAGTTCAAGCAACGCGGGCGCGGCATCGGCCGGTGCGCCGGAGTCGCTGGCCGGGCGCGCCAACACGAGGGCGGGCAGTTCGGACGCATCATCCCACGCGATGATCTCGACGCCGGTGGCGGTTTGGCGCAGTTGCGCGCCAGGTTCGATCTGGCGGCGGGTGAAGGCCCAGAGCAAAAACTCCGGCACGACGGCGCGCGCCTGTTGCCATGACTCCAGCTCATCGGCGGGAAAGTTGCGCCGGTAGGCGGCGTAGACCAGAGCGTGCCGCCCAGCGCGGTCGATGACGTGGCCGTGGAAAAGCTGGTCCAGCGGAAACGGTGAGAGGGTTTCGAGCGCGAGCTCGATTTGCGGCCCGGCGGGAGTGCTGGGAACGAGGGCGATGCGCCGCGTGAAAAAGCGCGCGCCCGGCGCCAGCACGGCGAAAACAGAGGCGGGCGGGACTGCGGTGGCGGCGGGCATTAATATCCGTTGTTCTCCTGAACTTCGAGGATGCGAAAACCGGAGTCGATGCTATTGCGTGTCCACGGACGGGGTTCGGACTCTCCGGCTGCAAGGTCGGTTGGAACCGGAGCTAGCGCTGTGTCGCCGCCGGGTTGCGCGACGACTTCTAGCGTGAAACGGCGCGCGCCTTGGGTGGCGGTGATGCGGATGCGCAGCACGGTGGCGTCGGTGCCGACGGTGATGCCAGCGTCGGCGGCGGGGCCGATGCCGTCCATCGATCGCAGCACGCTTTCCGGGCTGCCGGGGCGATTTTGGCGCGCGGGGTTGACTGCCGTTGGGTTGAGACCCAGCGCGGTGAGCAACACGTCGCTGGCGGTGTTGACGTTGATCGCGCCGAGGGGGTGCAGCGTGACGTTGGCGAGGAAGGCGCGGCCGGTCTCGTTCCAATCGCCCTGCTCATCGCACAACACGGCGCGCGTGGCGGGGATGAAGCGCAACTCCTCGAACGAACGCAGGGCGGCCTGCGGCGCGGCGAGCGCGGGCGTGCCGTCCGTCGCGGCCACCAAGCCATCGATCGTGCGTGCGGCGGCTTCGGCCTCGGTCCATGCGAGCAGGGCGTCCACAAACCGGTCGGTGTCGGTGGCGGACACGTTGAGTTCGCGTAAGAGGCCGAGCAGCGCGGCCGCGGAGCGGGCGGCGAGGGGTAGCTTGCCGGATTCGTCGAGGATCTCGACCCTGACCGTGTATTCCGGTGGCGGGATGTAACCGGAATAGGTGAGTGGATCGCCCCAGCCCTGGGCGGGGGCGTGCAGTCCCTCGTCCACGGCGGCGCAGTCGCGCAGCACGGCGAGGGAGACTTGGAGCACGGTGTAAGCCTCGTCGCGCAGCGGCTCGAGTTGGCTGCGCCGGGCCTCGGTCAGCAAGTCCGTGTGCGCGCGGGAGATGAATTGTGTGAGCAGCAGCGCGGTCAGCAGCACCAACCCGAGCACGAACAAAATGACCGAGCCGCGTTGTGAGTTGTAGGGCGGGATCGCCTGATCCCGCCTTGGAGGGTCAACTTGCGCTCGCTTTGGCGGGGGCGGCGACCCCGCCCTACACTGATGAATGCTGGACTTTGCGCGCTTCATCAGAACAGGGGCAGGCCGCCGGGGGCCAGCGGCAAGGTGAGCGCGCGGGTGGCGGTGAGGTCGCCGTGTTTGAACTGCAGCACGATCTGCTCGGGCACGCGCCAGTGGTCGCCGTGGCGTTGCAGGTCGGGGTAGTCGCGCCATTGGCCGGTGGCTTCGTCGCGATAGAAATAGGACAGGCTGTTGATAAAAGGGCTGAGCGGCGTTTCGTGGACCGCCGCCTCGTCCTCCTCCAATTCCGAGCGCCAAAAGAGCGTCAGTCCTTGGTCGCGTCGAAACCCGAGCGTGCAGGTGACGAGCGGTGCGGGCTGGCCATTCCAGCTCAACAGCCGGTCGCCAGAGGCGAGGAAAAACTCGAGCCCGTCAACCTTGTCGTCGTCGGGCGCGCGGATCTCGCGCACCGCGAAGGGCTCGGCTGGGGCGTGCCCGGCGGAGGGGAGCGCGGCGCGGCGCAGCATTGTGTCGAGGTGGTGCGTGACGGCGTTGACGTGCTGCTCGAACAGGCGTTTCTCACCGCTGCCGCCCCAGATTTCCGACATCGAGAGCACGAAGGTGAGCAACGCGGTCAGCAGCATCGCCATGAGCGCGAGCGCGGCGAGCAGTTCGATCAGGGTGAAGGCCGCGTGGCGGGTGGAGGGAGCGCGGTTCATGGCTGGCGGTTCCTCTCCAAGAGTTGTTTGCTATCGGCGCGCAAGCGGTCGCGCTCGCCGGGGTCGCTCCACTCCGGGCGCAAAAGCATAATGCGCGCGCGGCGTTCCCATTCGGTCGGCGCGGTGGCGTGCGCGGAGAGTTCGAGCGCGAACAGATCGGCGATCGGGGTGGGCACGATCTGCGCGGTCCACGTCACGCGCTGGCGATCGGGCAGCTCGATCGTGCCTCCAGCCTCGAGTTCGTCGCGATCGGCCACACTTGAAGTGGCGATGCGCACAAGGGACCAAGTGGCGTTGATGGCGCGCTCGTGGTCGCGGTTTTGGTAGCCGTTGAGAACGTTGAGATAGGCGGCGGCCAGCGCGACAGCGGCGAGGGCGAAGATGGCGAGGCTCACCAGCACTTCGACCAAGGTGAACGCGCGGTTGGCGGCCGGGTGCGGCTTCATGAACGGGCGGGGCTGAGGACGGGCGCGCAGGTCCACGGGTCGATGCGCAGGAGGCGCGGCGCGGCACCCTCGGTTTTGATTTCTAGCCGGAAGGGATCGCAGGTGCCGTCGGGATAAAAACGCACGCGGGCCAAGGCGTCGCCCTCAATCAGCACGCCGCCGAGCAGGAGCGTGGAGCCGCGCTCCGGCGGTAGAAAGCGCAGGGTTCGCCCGGCGAAAGCGGCGGAGCCGTTTGCGTCGCCCGCGGACCAAAGCAGCCGCTTGGTCTCGGTGTCGTAGCGCATGGCGACAGGCTGATTTTGGTCGAGCGCGAGCTGGCGCGCGGCGTTGACCGCCGACCAGAACGCGTCGTCGGGCCGGCCGTCGCGTTGACGGAAGAATCCCGCCGCGGCGCTGATCAACACGGTGGAAACCAAGACCAGCAGCGCGAGCGTGAGCAGCACCTCGACCAGGGTGAAGGCCGCGTGATGGGCGCGGTCACCAGTTGCCGATGTCGTCCTCGGTGGCGGCGGTTTTGTCCGGGCCTTTGGAAAACAGATCATAGCTGCCCTTGTTGCGCGTGCCGGGGTAGATGTATTGGTAAGGCTCGTTCCAGGGGTCGAGGGGGAGCTTGCCTCCGGTCAGCTCGACATAGGGGCCGTGCCAGCGTTCGCCGCTGTTGGCCGGGGCGGCCACGAGCGCCTGCAGCCCTTCGGCGGTCGTCGGGTAGTCGCCGAGGTCGATCTTGTAGCGCACGAGCGAGGTCTTGATCGAGTCGCGCACGAAGACGCGGGCGACCACATCCTGGCTTTGGCCGAAAATTTTGTCGGTGTTGGTGATGAACAGCGCGGCGAGCATGCCGATGATGGCGACGACCACGAGGATTTCGATCAGGGTGAAGGCGGCGCGCGCGCCGCCGGGGCGGTGGGATTTCATTGGGCGGTTTTCTGCAAGGCTTGCTGGCGCAGGGCGCGGCGGCGGCGGATTTCGTCGGCGATCTTGGCCAACCGTTCCTGATCGGGGACCGGAGCGGTGGGTTGCGCACTGGGTGTGGTGGTGGCGGTCAAGGCGGGCGCGGCCGGAGTCGGCGCGATGGCGGGGCGCTTGGCCGAGCCGAGGGAGAGGGTGAGGGGGCGGCCTTGCAGTTCGACGGTGAGTTGCTGGTTGGCCGCGTCGTAGGCTTTGACGGTGAGGGTGTCGCCGTAGGTCTCGCCCAAGCCGAGCCATTCGGAGCGCGAGTTGGCCGCGAGGTAGAGGTTGAAAAAATTCTCACCGCCCTCGGCGAAGACCCCGCGAAACTCGACCGGCGTATCCGTCCTGGTGGGCCCGGTGGATGACTGGGCGGCACCGAACGGCGAATTATCGAGCAGGCTGCGCAAATCGGCATCATTCGCCGTGGCCCGCGCCGCTAGTGGCAGGCCCGTCAGCCCCAGGCAAATGATTGCGGTCGCGATACGGCTCATGGCAGGCCGGGATTAACGAGCCCGCTGGTGTGGAACGCAACGCCGAAGCTGCCGTCGTGCTCGCCGGAAAAACTTTGCCACGGTGCGCTGGGCCGGACATGGAATTGGGTGCAGGCCGCCCCGTGTCGCTGGTTGAAAAATCAGGCGGACCGGCCCGCTGAGTTTGATCATCAACCAACCATTCTTCCCATGAAACGCGTCGCTTTCGTCATGTCCGTCAACGCCGGCTCGGAAGCCGAATACCAACGCCGCCATGCGCCGATCTGGCCGGAGTTGGAGCGCGTGCTCAAGGCGCACGGTGTGCACAACTACAGCATCTTCCTGCTGCCGGAGACGCGCCAGCTCTTCGCCTACGCGGAGATTGAGGATGAGGCGCGTTGGAACGCGATCGCGCAGACGCCGGAGTGCCAGCGCTGGTGGCGGCACATGGGGGACGTCATGCCGGCGAATCCGGATTGTAGTCCCGTCGCCGCGCCGCTGCGCGAGGTGTTTCATTTGGCGTGAAACGCTCCCGTCGCGAGGAAGGCGGTCGTGGCTGCAATGAACCGGCCTGCTCGGAGATCGGGCCCTGCCCTAGGCATCGCTGGCGGTGGTGTGCGCGTGCAAGTTGCCGCGGAGCCAGGGGCTCGAGGGTGCGTCGTGGTAGGGGTTGGTGATTGCCATCCTGGAAATGCAGTTGAACCACTGATTCGCACTGATGAGCACTTATCCGAGCAGGACGGCGCCATCCGACCGGCTCACCAAAGCATTTGCAGGCATCGTCTCCATCAGTGTCCATCAGTGCTCATCAGTGGTTGCATCGCCTGTGGGATTGAGCGGTTCAAAGCAGTTCCATCATGTCATGCGCGGCCCAATTTCTTCCCGGTCATGAAAGGCAAAAATAAAATCCGGATGGCCTTCGCGCGATAGCACGCGGTGGGAGCCGGTCAGGCGTTTTTCAACTCAGCCAATCCGGAGCAACTCCTTGAGGGCTTCCCTCGACTTGCGTGCTCCCCTTTCGCTCATGCGGCGGGAACGGTGAAGACGTGGGCGACTTGGGGCACCGGCTCACGATTTTCCAATCGGTCGGCGATGGCACGCAGCACCAAAGCCTCGACGTTGGTGATGGCGTCGGCGCGGGAATTACCGACGCGATCTTTTCGAAAGTCCCGGAGCGGCGGCAGCGTTCTTGCGCACCTTGTTTGAAGAAGCGGAACATTTATCCACTGGCTTGCGCAGTTACCTCAGCTGGGCCAGAACGGCTTCGTAAATCAACAAACATCGACCAGGCCCCATATTCGCCTCATCATCCGTGCTAACTGATGGAATGTAATATTCTAAACTGAGGCAGGAGATGAATCATCGCGAAAACTTTCTAAGGGCGGTCCGTTTCGAAAATCCGGAATACATTCCGATGTTTTTTCATATCAACAATTCCTGCTGGCACCATTATGACACCGACGCCCTGCAG
>JADLBI010000314.1 GCA_020847775.1 Opitutaceae bacterium | reverse complement strand
CAAAGTCAGTGAGGAGCTCATCTTCTACATGCGCCAGCGCGGCCTCACCGAGGCGCAGGCGATGAGCCTGTCCGTCAACGGCTTCATCAACGACCTCGCGAGCCAGTTCCCCATGGAATACTCGGTCGAACTCAAGCGTCTCATCGACCTCGAAATGGAAGGCTCCGTCGGCTGAACGCGATTTTGGCTTTCGGATTTCCGGATGCGCTGAGCATCCCGGTCTGAAGTCCAAAATCCCCACTCCAAAATCGAAAGTCAAGAATGTCCGATTTACTCGAACCCATTTCCGCCACCGGTCTGAACAGCGAACGTTTTGCGGTCCATCTCGCCCAGCGCGCCGCCCTGCCGGGTTGGTGGCTTGAGACCAAGCAGGCCGCGTGGGAGCGGTTCAACGCCCTGCCGATGCCCGCGCGCACCGATGAACGTTGGCGCTTCTCCAATCTGCGCGAGCTCGATCTCTCCGGCTTCACGCTTCCGGAAGAGCCCGGCGCGCATGTGCCGCACCTGCCCGACCTTGAACCCGCCGCCGAGATGACCTTCTCCAATCGGCAGCTCATCGACCGAATCACGCTGCCCGACGAAATCGCCGCCCAAGGCGTTATTTTCGCGCCTCTGCACGAGGCGCTGCGCGACCACGGCGATCTCGTCCGCCGCTATTTCCAAAAACACCCGGCCAACCTCGGCGGCGATAAATTCGTCGCGCTCAACACCGCCTTCACCGCCACCGGCGCGCTCCTGTTCGTGCCCAAGGGCGTTGAGATCTGCGCACCGCTCGTCGTGCAGCACACGCTCTCCGGCGACGGCAAGGCGGCGTTTCCCCACACCCTCGTCATTTTGGAGGACAACGCCAAAGCCACGCTCGTGGAATATTTCGTTTCCGCCGCGGCCCATGAAGCCCATCTGGTCTCCGGCGTCAACGACCTGCACGCCGGCCCCGGCGCGCGGCTCAACTACGTCGGCGTCCAAAACTGGTCCGAGCGCACCCTCGCGTTTCAGACCAACTCCATCGCGGTCGAGCGCGACGCCCGCGTGCTCTCCGTCAACGTGCACCTCGGCGGCCGTCACGTCCGCCACGAATCGCATAGCCGCATGCTCGGGCCCGGCGCGCACAGCGAGATGTGCTCCCTCACCGTCGCGCACGGCCAGCAGGAGTTCGATCAACGCACCCTGCAAACGCACGCCGCGCCGAACACCTCCTCCAATTTACTCTACAAAAATGCGCTGCTGGACCAAGCCCACACCATCTTTTCCGGGCTCATCGTAGTGGACGCCGACGCGCAGCAAACCGACGCCTACCAGAGCAACCGCAACCTCATGCTCAGTGACGAGGCCTCAGCCGATTCGCTGCCCGGCCTTGAAATCCAGGCCAACGATGTGCGCTGCACCCACGGCGCGACGACCGCCCGCGTTGATCCCGAGCAGCTCTACTACCTGCAGGCGCGCGGCATCCCGGCGCAACAGGCGCACGAGCTGCTCGTATTCGGCTTTTTCGAACGCGTGCTCGACACCCTGACCGATCAAAACTTGCACCACGCACTCGGCACTTTCATTCAGGACAAGTTCAAGAAACTCTAACCTCCCACGGACCCGCCATGTCGAACAAAGAGCGCACCCTCTCCCGCGAAGTCCTCGCCACACAAATCCCCTCCGGCGACAAACAGACGCTGACTGCTGGCACTAAGCTTTTCATCCACCAGACGCTCGGTGGCAGCTATACCGTGCAGACTGATTTCGGACTGTTCCGCATCGACGGCAAAGACAGCGACGCCATCGGCGAAGAGGCGACTGAACACAAAATTGAAGCCTCCGCGCTAGCGGACGGTTCGCCCGATCCTGAAACCGTCTGGGCGCAACTGCGAAAAGTTTTCGACCCCGAGATTCCCGTGAACATCGTGGACCTCGGCTTGGTTTACTCGATGGACATCGAGAAAAAGGCCGATCGCGCCTACAAGGTCCTCGTCGCCATGACGCTCACCGCCCCCGGCTGCGGCATGGGCCCCGCCATCGCCGAGGACGCGAAATCTAAAATCCTGCTCGTGCCTGGCGTGGATGAAGCCGAGGTGCACATCACTTGGGAGCCACCGTGGAACCAGTCTATGATCTCTGAAGAGGGCAAGATGAAGCTCGGTCTGATCTGACAAAGCCGCTTGCCGTCCGGCGCACCCTGCGCGGATATAACAGGCGTGGATTCGGCCCGCATAAAACCCATCACCTTCGACCCCAAGGATCCCGCATGGCGGGGCAAACTTTGGGTGCGGCTCAGCACCACCGGCGGACCCAAGGTGTTCGTCATCTGGTCGCGCGTGTGGAAAGTGGCCCTTCTCCTCGTCCTCCTCGGCTGGCTCGGGCTCGCCGGCGCGGCTTGGGGGTTTGTCAAATACAAGCGCGGCATTACCCAAGCCTCCTACCTCGACATCGCGTTTTATCCGCTGCGCCACCGCCACTACCGCGCCACACTCAGCGACCACGCCTACGCCCTTGCGCAAAAGCAACTGGCCGCCGCGAAATGGTCGGCAGGCATCGCCAACTTGCGCACCGCCGTCGCCAACAACCCGGCCAACCTTCCCGCGCGCCGTGACCTCGCCAGTCTTTATCACCAGCTCGGCCGCATGGACACCGCCATCTCCCTGCTGCAAGAAGGCTTCAACCAAGGGAAAACCGATCCCGAATATCTGCGCCTGTTTTTCGCCCTGCTCGAGCGCGATGGGCGCGGCACCCAAGCCTGGGAACTCGGCCAATCGCTACTGCCGACGGCGCCGGACGACGATGCGTTTCACCGCGAGCTTGCGACTATGCTCGTCGCTATCGGCGCTCGCCTTGGCCACTATGAGGAAGCTCGCGCCCTGCTGCTCAAGTGGAAATTGGACCGCGCGCCCATCGGACAGATTTCCCTAGCCGAGATCGAAATCTCCACCGGTCAGCGCGCTCAGGGCATCAATCGTCTAGAAAAACTTCTCGCTGAAAATCCGGACTATGAGTTGGCCGGTCTCACGCTCGTGCAACTCTACCGCGAGGACCATCGCATTGATGAGGCGCGTCGCCTCGCCTTGCGCCGCGTGCTGCTACGCCCGCAAAGCCCCGGTGCCCGCGTGGATTTCATCAGCCTGCTACATCAAACCGGCGATCTCGCCGCCTACCGACGCGAACGCGACGATTTTCTGGCCCAGTTCGCCAATGATGAACGTGCTCTAGCTCTATTGGTCGCCACTTCCAGCCAGATCAACGAGACGATGTTGCCCAAACTGATCTTGGGAAAATCCGCCGTAGATGCCGACGGACGGAAAAGCGCCCGGTTGTTGCTCGCCTGTATGCAGGCCGAATGCCGCGCCGGCGAATATGCCTCTGCGCTGGAAACGGGCACCGCCCTTGAATCGCATCCGGCCTTGGGTGTCGGGTTGGTCTCACTCAACGCCTATCGGGCTTGGGCCAGTTTTGGGCTGGGCAGAACCACCGAAGGTCAAACCTGGCTCAACCAGCTGCTCAACCAGCAAGGTCCGGCCTTCACGCCAAACGCCGCACTCCTCGCCCAGCAACTCGCCAACCTGAAACTCAAGGACGAAACCCGACGCCTTCGGCAAGCCCTGGTCGAACGCAACCCCGAGAACATCACGTTTCTGTCCACATTGGTCAGTGATGATCTGGATCAACAACGCTGGGACGACGTCCGCGCCCACCTGCCGACCCTGCTCAACCTCAAGCCCAAGCCGGACGAATTAATCGTCCGCCTTTGGCAGGCCCGCGACTTTCTCAACTTGTCGCCAGACTTGCTCCAGCGGCTGCAAAATGGGGCGGGCATGTAATCGCGTCCCCGGCTTGCCAAACGCCGCACCACCCTCACTTTCTTGACCTCTATGCATTTTGCCCAGCACCAGCCCGGCCTCTCCGAACCCTTGCCTCGCGCCGATGAAGACGAGGAAGACGACGAGGAAACCGTCGCCACCAAGTCCCCCATGCCCATCGCCGCGCAGATTCAGAAAAAGTTTCTCGCCCAGCGCAAAATCTTCCTCTGGGGCGCGGTCACCGACGAGAGCGCCAAGGACATCACCGAGAAGCTGCTATACCTCGAGGCCACCGCTCCGGGTGAAGCCATCACGTTTTACATCAATTCCCCCGGCGGTTCGATCACCGCGGGCATGGCGATCTACGACACCATGCAGCTCATCACTTCGCCCGTCACGGTCGTCGTCACCGGCATGGCCGCCTCCATGGGCTCGATCCTGCTCAGTGGTGCCAAGAAGGGCCGGCGCCTGCTCTATCCGCATTCCCGCGTGCTCATTCACCAACCACTCATTTCCGGTCGCTTCATCGGCCCCGCGACCGACATCAACATCCAGGCGCAGGAAATGGAAAAGCTCCGCAGCGAGCTGAACCAGATCCTCGCCGACGCCTCGGGCCAGCCGCTCGAACGCATCATGCGCGACACCGACCGCGATTTCTACCTCAACGCCAAGGAAGCGATCGAATATGGTCTTGCGGATAAGATCGTTGATAAGCTCTGAACCACCCCGGTGTGGCGCGACATGGGGCGGACCGGCGGTCCGCCCTATTTTTTTGCCGCAGCGGCTACTGCGAGACTGTTAGCCTCCTGCCCCCACGCGATGGCCCGCTTCATGTCACCCGCCGCGATTGCCAGACGCTCGCCGCGCTTCAGCCAATCGATTTTCAAGTCGTCGGGAATCCCGGCCTGACTGATCAGGTTCGCATAGGTCCGCACGGCGGGAACCCGTCCGCCCGAAACCGCCAGCAACTCGGCCGCGTGTTGCAGTAGAGCCCAATCGTTGCTCGCCGTTCGCTGCAAATACTGCGCGAATCCCAACGTCTGTCTGGCTCCCGCCATATCCTCCCGCTCGGTCAAAACCTCGGCGAGCTGCACGCCCATGGGGAGGCTCGGCCGCGCGGACTGCTCCTTTCGTCCCAAGGCCAGCGCGGCGTCTTCCTGCCCCGCGTCGATCAGCCGCTGCATCTCCCGCAACGCCACGTAGGAGCGCTGCCGTTCGGACAGTTTCTCGCGCCGCGCCCACTGCTCATCTAGGCCGCGTAAAAACGGCCGATACAACGGGTCGCCGATGAGCACATTCTCCCAACTCAAGCACGGTAGCGCGTAATACGCCGCATCACCGACGTTCTTCCCGTCGGCCATGGCATCAAACAGGAGATGCGGATAATGCATGAATTGCAGGTAAGGCTCGAACACCGCGCCGGTCGTCACCGCCGCGCCACGCGCCACCAACGGTCCGCACCATCCCTCGGTGGCAGAGCGCAGCGTCGCGGCCGAGTAACTGTGAATATGCACCGCGATCGCGCCCGGCGCGAATCGGAAGCTCGGCAGCACAAACGGACCATTGGCCTTCCCGGCATACCAACCGAAATACAGAGCGGGCTGATCAAATCGCGCGCCGACCGAAAACGTCCCTGCCGCATTGTCCAACTCCACCGGATAATGCAGGCCTTTGAGCCGGTCAGCGAGCAGCTTCATCCATTGGTCGCCTTGCTGATACGGGCCTTGGGTCAGACCCCGCGCGTCCACATAAGCGCGGCCGATGAGTCCGTTGGCCTCCGCTTCCAACCCGCCATTGATCAGGGTGATAACGTCGTTGTATTGCGGACCATCCAACCGGGCGACTTTGACGATCCGTTGTTCGACCAACTGCGGCGGCTCCTTGCTGCGAAAGAGCGGGTTTGGCACCATGCCATTGATGTTGTAGGGACCGTAGGCGAGTAGGCTCAGCTCGGCGTCCACTGAGCCTTGATTGGTGCGAAACTCCCCCCGATCATATTGGCCACCGCTCCCGGACAACAGCGCTGGATCATGGCTGATCCGCAAAGGCACGCCCCGGCACAGCACCAGATACGAAATGGTATGCCCGGCGGGCGCGATTTTCCGCCGCCCCGCATCATCGAAAAGCGCGAAGGCCGCGCCCTCAATCCACCCCCGTCGCATCAGCTCGTCCTGCAAGGGCTGCCAAATGGTGAGCACGAAATCGCGCCAACTGATGGTCTCCACCGTCGGCATGGGCAGCGTCACGATGTTGGCCTCCGGCACTCCGCGCTTCTCCGCATAATAACGCGCGATCCGCACCGAGTCCCTGTCATCGGCATTGGCGAGGATGATCACCCGCTCCGCCAGCCCGGCCCGGGCGCACGGCGGCAACCCACAGCACAATAGTAAAATAAACCCGAGGCGACGCACGCGATTCACGATGCAAATGCGACACCGCTTGGCCAGACCGGTTTCCACGCCCTTGCCAAATCCGCCGCGCCTTGATGGCCTGTCCGCGACGATGGCTTCCCGCCCATCCACTCATGGACAAACCGCCGCCCGGGGCCGATGATTCCTGCGCTCCACCCAATCCAACTATGATTTACCTCCTCATCGCCTTGGGTGGCGCCACCGGCAGTGTCGTCCGTTTCTGGTTTTCCACCTGGATTGATACCCGTCTGCACAGCCCGTTTCCGTGGGGCACGCTCGGTGTGAATGTGCTCGGCTCGTTGCTCATCGGTTTTCTGGCCGCGCTGGAATTCAACCATCGTCTGCTCGGTGGCCCGGCCGCGCGCGCCTTGCTGCTGACCGGTTTCTGCGGCGGCTACACCACGTTTTCCGCGTTTAGTTTGCAGATCCTCACCCTGATGCGGGACGGCAAGTGGCCGCTGGCCGCGATCTACATCGTCGGCACGGTGCTGGTCTGCCTCGGCAGCGTCTGGGTCGGACACGCCGCCGCCGGGCTGCTCAACACCCGGGCGTAGCCCCGCTTGTCATCTGTTTCCGGACCGCCCAGACTGTGGTGCCATGAACTGGTTGCACTGGTCTTTGCTGTCGGCCCTGTTCGCCGGGCTCACCGCCGTGCTCGCGAAAGTCGGCGTCGCGGAGATCAACTCGCACCTCGCCACGGCCATTCGCACGCTGGTCGTATTGGTGATCACGTGGGGTGTCGCGCTGGTTGCCTCTCCCGCTGGTGAACTGGCCAAGGTCCCCAGTCGCGCGTGGGGGTTCCTGATCGCTTCAGGCATCGCCACCGGGTTGTCCTGGCTCTGCTATTTTCGCGCTTTGCAACTCGGCGAGGTTTCCCGCGTGGCCCCGGTGGACAAACTCGGCCTGTTGTTCGCCCTGCTGCTGGCGGCGGTGTTTTTGCGCGAACGTCTGACTTGGCCGCAATGGGCCGGGATCGCCCTGATTGTCGCCGGCGTTTACCTGATCAGCGGCAAGTCCGCGGTTTGAAGCATCGTCAAGGCTTGCCCGCCGCGCGTTTGGCCAATTGTCCGGTCAGATAACCATCCTCGATCGTGTTTCGCCAAGCGGTGGTCCAGATCGCCGCGAGCATTTCCCCGCCCTTGACCAACTGCCCTTCGATGAACGCGCGGCCTTCCACGCTGTGCGCGGCGTTTTCCGATTTGAAGGTCTTGGTCTTTTCCAAGGCATAGAGCGGCTCCACCTGCGCGTTTTGCGCCTGCAAGTATTCCATGGTCGCGACAAAAACCGGATCCCGCCCATCCGCGCGGGGCGACACATTGATGGGTCCGGCCACCGTCATCCGCGAACGCAAAGCCGCCGCATTGATGCCCGCTTTGTTGATGAAACCTCCGTCAATCCACGAGTGCAGCCCGCGCCACTTGGTGTAGCGATGCGGATTGGCCCCCTCCCAACCATTGTGGTGCACCGTGGCATGCAGCGGCTGCGCTCCATCGCCCACGTAATGGCCCATCACGCCCATCAGGTATATGATGTTGGCCTTGGCGTTGGCGATTTCCTCCGGCGTGCCTCCGGCAGTTTCAAAGGCCTTCAGATACGAAAAAGCGGATTTTAGTTTGCCGTAATATTCCGTGACCGCCCACGGCAACATGCCGGGCCATTCTCGCGTGTGCTCCTGATTCTTCGCCGGATCAATCGCGGGAAATTTATCGGCATGCGTCGCGCGCCCGGCGGCAAACTCCACCGCGAAAACATAACGCAAATCCGTCACCGTGTTCGCGTCCAGCCCCGCCCAGGCCAGTTGCTCCAGGTCGAGGTAATGGTCGAGAGAGTTGAATTGCTTGATCGGCAGATCGGGGTTGTTGCGCCAGCGATCCGGCTCGCCCGCGAGAAACGCGATGCGTTCGGCGTTCGCGGCCTCGCGCACAAACCCGGGGAAATCCTTCGGCAGTGCGGCGAGTGCCAATTCATTGACGATGCGGTGCCCCTCGTAATCCCAGGCCCGCAGTCCGGGCAACGTGGCAGTCAACAGCAGGGTCAGACCAAGACATCGTGCGATTTTCATGATGAGAGAGGACCTCACTTACCGCTGCGCTGCTTTTGCACGCCAGCCAAAACCGCGGCGTAAGCCTGCACGCCATTCGCAATCGCCTCGGCTATTCTCTGCCGATAGGCCGCCGTGTTAATTTTGCGCGTCTCCGCATCATTCGAGAGAAAACCCGCCTCGACTAAGATCGCTGGGCATTCGGCGCGCCGCAGCACCGCCCAGCGTGCGCGCTTGAGGCCGCGGTCCGATGCCGCCAGCTCCGCGATCATCCGCCGGTGCACCTGATAGCCGAGCTGGATGTTCCAATGGTCGAACGCGTTGCCGGGGTTAAACTCGGCCGCGCCCTTGTCGTCTTCGCGCTCGGGATCGGCGGTGGAAAACTGATGTTGCGGGGTGAGCGTATAAACCTCCACCCCGGTGACCCGCTGCGCGTCGCCGCCCACGGCGTTGTAGTGCAGGCTGATGAATATATCCGCCCCCACTTGCTTGGCGATCAAGTTGCGTTGAAGCAGATCGGCGGATTTATCCACGCCCAGATGCCGGTCGTCCGTGCGCGTCAGCACGACCCGATAACCGGCATTCTCTAACAAGCGCTTCAAACGCACCGCCGTGTCGAGCGCCATGGTCTTTTCATTCACCCGCAGCCGCTGGTTTTCTTTGCCGGGATCGCGGCCGCCGTGGCCAGGATCGATTACAATCGTGCGCACCGCGGGCACGGTTTTCTCGCCGGTCCCGGCCCGCAGAATCGGCGTCAGCAAGGTTTCCGCGTCGATCCGACCGATGAACAATTGGCCCCGGTAGAGTCGCGGCGCGGTACCCAAGAATACGCGTAGGCCGTTGATGCCGCATTCGCGACTGTCGGCCTCAAGCTCCACGGTCGTCCACGCGCTCTTCAGGATCAGCGCGCGGCCGGCCTTCACGCTTTTCGCCTGCAAACCAAACCGTGCGCCAAACTCTATGGCGGAGACATGATTCACCCCATTAAGGCGGACCGATTTAATGTCCGCCCCGGTCGCAGGCCCGGT
>JADLBI010000313.1 GCA_020847775.1 Opitutaceae bacterium | reverse complement strand
GCGTTGGACCGGCGTGATGGCGAAATCGTTCGCGGCTTACCAAGCTGAATATGGGCGCCTCGATGGGCTCGGCGCGACCGAACCGGAGCGTGTGCGCGTGCCGGAAAACGCGAGGCCCGCGGTGGTCGCGCGCATCCGGAAAAACTATGCGCTCGATCGCGCGCGCTATTTCATTCCGCTCGCGACCCGCACCAATGTCGGCCTAGTGCAGACCTCGCGCATGTGGGCGACGACGGTGAAGCACCTCGACTCGTTGCCGCACCCCGAGGCGCGCGCCGCGGCGAAACTCATTCGCGAGGAACTCATCAAGCAGTCGCCCCGGCTTATGCGGCACAGCTTCGCGGAGCAGTCGTATCAGGAACAGGCCGCGCAGGAACTCGCGACCAGCCTGCGGCTCGGCCTCGCTCGTTTGTCCACGCAACCCTTGGCTGATGCGGTTTGGGTCAAGGTGGATCGCGAAGCCCCGCTGTGGCTGACCGAGGAGCAACCTGTCGTCGAGGCACTCCGACACCGCGCGAACCGCTACGGCTACCAAGGCACGGCGACGCGACGCATGCGCGTTAGTTTCGCGTGGAACAACATGGCGATCGCGGAATTGCGCGACTTGAACCGGCATCGCACGGGGCATCGTTACACGCCGTTGATTCAGGCAGGCTTTTATTTGCCGCCGGAAATCGCCCACGCGGATCACCAGCCATTAATCGACGAACAAGTGGCACTGACCCGCGAATTGATGCAGCGCGGTTCGTCCGCCTATGTTTATTCGCTGTTGCTCGGCGCGCAGACGCCGTTTGAACACAGCACGCACGCTGACAAGTTTATCTACGAGGCGGAGTTGCGCACGGGCATGGGCGCGCATTTTCGCTACGCCGAGCACCTCAGCGCGGTCTTGGCGGAGTTTTTTACCCAAGTCCCGGAGGCACGGGCTTGGGTGGTGGAGGGCACGGCGGAACCAGAATAAAGATTGCCGCGCAGACGCAATTTTCCTGCAATGGAGGCGTTGATATGAGTCGTTTCCGCGTCCTCCAATTCAACATGCAGTTCGGCCAAGGTTGGGATGACACCAACCCCGACCATGCGCCCGTCAACATTGCGGCGACGATCGCGGAAATAAAACGACACAACGCTGACATCATCCACTTGCAGGAGGTCGAACACGCGCGACCAGATGGCTCACACCCGCCGATGCCGCCAAATTATTCGCGCCTGCGGGCCGAATTGACCGGATACCACAGCACGATGACCTTTCCCCGGGCTGATCCGCGCGAGCTGCCTTTCGGCATCGGGCTGGCGATTTTCTCCCGCTGGCCGTTGCGGGCGGGAACCTGCATCAACCTGCCTTCCCCGCCGCTGGAATTTGACTTTTTTGGCGAAAAGAAAACTCCGACCGACCGCGTGCTCATCACCACGGAAACCGAGCCGTTTGGCCGCCGGTTGAAACTGATGAACACCCACCTGCTCGCGTTTTTCATGCTCAAGTCCAGCAGCGAAATTCACCGGGGCCAGCGCGACATCATCGAGCAGGAGCTGCGCCGCGCCGACGGGCCGACGGTGCTGAGCGGCGACTTCAACGTAAGCAAACACGAGTCGCTGATCGGGCAATTCGCCGGCGCGGGCTTTGCCACCGCGCAAACATCCGAGACCACTTGGCGGCGCCGGCCCTTTGTGTTGGACCACATCTTTTACAACGCGCCTCTGCGCTGTGTGGACTGCGCCGTATATCCAACGCCGGCGTCCGATCACCATGCGCTGGTGGCGGATTTCGAATTCGTGGATTGAGACCCCGCGGTGCCCGCCTCAACGGCCCGTGCGAACCGCGTCTTTCTCAGCCTCGCGATCCTCTTCAAGCCGGGCTTTTTCTGAAGATATCTGCTTCCGGATTTGGTCTGCTTCCTCGGCGTTTCCTTCCGCGAGTGCGGCAGCAAGTTTTTGGCGGAGGAAAATTTCCCGCTCGGCGATCTTGCCCTGATAAACCCGGTCGAGCTCAGCCAGCCGCGCTTTCTGCTCACCGCTCAAGGTCTTGGGTGCGTCCGGATCGGACTGGGCGAGGCGTTCCATGGCGAGTTCGTAGGCGCTTTTCATGGAATGACTCTTGGAGGAAGTCATGGATAGTTCACGCCGAAAATCGCGACCAACACGATCAAGGCCGGTGGTAGCCACCAGATGGCGACACCACTTTGCCAGCGCCGATGGTAACCGAAAATCATGCAACCCAAAAGTGCCGCGAACGTGACCGGGCCGATCCACTCGGCGGCGAACGCCGCGACGTGATAGACCCCGGGCACGGCCACAAACCAACGGATACCTGTCTCCATGCCCCACAGCACCAGAATGGCTGCGTGATTGCACAACGCGCTCCCGACGGTGAACCCCGCCAAGCCGCAGACCAAAGAGCCCATGCCCGCTAAAATGACCAGCGAGGACATGGGAATTAGCGCGAGGTTGGCCAGTAATGCGCCCGGTGTGAAAAGCCCAAAATATTCCACGCCTGCGGGCACGCTGAATAAAATTGCCGCGATACCGATCGCCACCACAGACAACAGCCAATGCCAGGCTGCCGCGGCGACGCGGTGCCACCAGCGCCAGGTTTTTATCGGCAGATATGGAAATGGCGGCCAGCGCCGCAGCCACGTTTCGCTCAGGGGTAGGCCGTAGAGCAGCAAGGCCGCGACGATGCCGTAACTCATCTGAAAACTCGCGCTAAACAACTGGAGCGGTTCGGTGAGCAGCACGACCAGCGCCGCCGTCGTGAGGGCGGAAAGCGGACTGCCTGGCAGGCGCAGTTGGAGTGTGAGCTGGAACAAGGCGACCATGATAAACGCTCGCACGGCCGAAGGTGCTCCTCCGGTGATTTGCACGTAAAGCCAAAGCAAGGTAAGGCTGAGCACGAGCTTGGGCAGGCGCGGCACCCGCAGCAGCGAGAAGAGCGCGTGGATGCCCGCCGCGATTACTCCGATGTGCAGGCCGCTGATGGCGAACAAGTGCATTGTGCCGCTGCGCATGAACAACGCATCTTGTTCCGCGTTGAGCTCGTCTTTCTGCCCGAGCAACATGGCGCGCGAAACACTAGCGAGGTCGGGGCGCCGCTCCTCCACTTGGTGGCCCAGTATTCGTGCGAAATGCTGCGCCGTGTTTTCACAAAAGCTGCGAAACGCGGTCGGTGGGCTGGTCACGCGAAGGACCTGCCCGCGCGTCAGGGTAAAGTTCATGCCCGAGGCGGCGAGATAGCCATCGAAAGTATTGGTGGGCGGATTTTCCGGCAACAGCTCCAGCACGCCGACAGCGTCAATTTCTGCCGAGCGCAGCACGACCGCGCCTGCCGACGGGTTACGCAGGGAAAAATATACGCGCTGTCCGATGAGGTCCGCCAAATGCGGCTCCGCGCGCCTGACGGTGGCGAGCCCAGTGGTGCGGTTCTCGTGCACACGGGCGAAAGCGTAATCCACGCGCAGTCCGAGTTTGGCCTCGCGCGGCGGCAGAGTAGTCCACTCCGGTAACCGCGCGCGGTGCAGCGTATAGCTGGCCGCGCCCGCCGCGCCGAGTGAGATGCACAAAGCCAGTGCCCAGAGTTTGGGTCTATTCGAGGCCCATAGCGCCGCTGGGATCAAGCCCGCCAACCCCAGCGTCAGGCAAATCGGCGGAGACAAACCATGGAGGGCTTTGGAAATTGCCAGACCCGCAGAGTAAGGCAGCACGAGCCAGAGTAGGGGTGCCCGGTGTCCGAGGCTGCGGGGGGTCATACGCGCGATGCAAACCGGAAACCTCACCAACTGAAACCTATTATTCCCAAGCTTTGATTTGCGCCGTCCGACGTGCATAGTCCCCGGTCCATGCCCCCGCCCGATCAGTCCGATTTGTTTCCCGAGCCGACGAGCCCCGTGTCAGCGGAGGCGGGCGCTTCGGCCCATCAGCCGCTGGCCGCGCGGATGCGTCCGCGCAAATTGGCCGAGGTCGTCGGGCAGGAGCACATCACGCGCGAGGGCAATCTGCTGCCACGCCTCGTGGCGCAAAACCGTTTCGGCAGTTTGATATTTTACGGTCCGCCGGGCTGCGGAAAAACCAGCATCGCTGAATCCATCGCGGCCGAGACCCAGAGCCGGTTCGTGCGCATCAACGCGGTAATGAGCAATGTGGCCGAGCTGCGTGAAATCCTCGCCATCGCGCGCCGCCGCCCGGAAGCCCGCACCATCCTGTTCATCGACGAACTGCACCGCTTCAACAAATCGCAGCAGGACCTGCTCCTGCCCGATGTCGAAGAGGGCAACGTGCGGCTCATCGGCGCGACCACGCACAACCCCGGATTCTACGTGAATCCGCCGCTGCTCTCGCGCAGCCATCTGTTTCGACTCGAACCCTTGCCCCCGACGGCGATCGCGGGCGTGATGTCGCGCGCGTTGGCCGATGCAGAACGCGGCCTCGGCGCGCGCCATTGCACGGCCGACGAAAAGGTGCTGCTCGATCTGGCGACGCTGTGCGATGGCGACATGCGCCGCGCGCTCAACGCGCTCGAAGTCATCGTGCTCAGTTTGGACGAAGGCGCGGCCATCACCCCAACGGAGTTGGAAGTCTTCGCGCGCGAACGCCGCATCCGCTACGATGCGAACGAGGACGAGCACTACGACACGATCTCGGCGTTCATCAAAAGCTGCCGCGGCTCCGATCCGGACGCGGCAATGTAGTGGCTCGCGAAGATGCTGGCCGGTGGCGAAGACCCGCGCTTCATCGCTCGGCGGCTGGTGATTCTGGCGAGCGAGGACGTGGGCTTGGCCGATCCAATGGCGCTGCCGCTGGCCACGGCGGCGCATCACGCGGTTGATTTCATCGGCTTGCCCGAGGCGGAACTCACGCTCGCGCACGCCACGCTCTATATCGCGACCGCGCCGAAATCGAACTCGGCCACGCTCGCGCTCGGCGAGGCGCACCGCGCGTTGAAATCCGGCGTGGTGCAACCCGTGCCTAAGGCGCTGCGTGACGCGCACACCAAGACCAACAAGCAGGCCGGCCACGGCGAAGGCTACCGCTATTCACACGATTATCCGGAAAACATTTCCGGGCAGGATTACCTCGAAAAGCCGCTGACGATTTACACGCCGAAGTCGGTGGGGTGGGAAGCCAAGATCGCGGAGCGGCTCGCGCGTTGGGCCGAACTCAAGGCGCAGGCCAAAGCGCGTGGTTAGGAACACGTAGAGGGGGGATTTCTGCGTTTATTCCAATTTCATAAGAGGTGGACCGTGCGCTCCGCGCGCGGTCACGATTAAGATTATCCACGCAGACTGCCGCGCGCGGAGCGCGCGGCCCACCTCAATACGCATCAGTTCACAGTGCCAAGATCGGTCAGATACGCGGCAATCGCCTCGGCCTTGGCGTGATAGTGCGCGGACCAATCACGCGGCTTGCCCAACTGATCGAAATACTCCGCGGCCCTGCGGCATGCTTCCGCGTCTTTCGCGAGCAAGGCGCTGGCGGTTTGGCGATACGCGTGCGCATCGTGGCCGACGTTTTCCCAAACCGCGTGCAGTGCGAAGTGCAGGCCGATTTCTCGACCGACGGCGAGCATGCTTTCAACATAGCGTTTTTGTCGGGTCACGTGCTCGCGACGAGTTGGCGTAGGTGCGTTGCCATGCCACCAAAATGCATAGAATACCGGTTCGTCGGTGGCGGCGGTGAGCGCGTGATTGAGATGATTCACCGCGCGTTCGTAGTGCGGCACAGCTTGCTGCCAGCCATCGGCGACAGCTTGCAGGGCTTCAGCAAAATCAGGCGGATTAAGAACGTGTTCGCCTGCGGTTCGGCAGGGTTGCCTGGATTCGGCTAAGTTGGACGGACCGAATTCGTGGCCGGGCAAGGGCCAGCATTTGCGACCCGCATACCAACCCGGCCACTGCTCAGGCGACCACAGGCACGCCTGTGAGAGAAGAACATGGGCGTGCTCAAGTTCGCGCCATGCTTCGAGAATGTGTTCGCCGATTGTTGGCCCAAATTGTTGTCGCGCGAGCCGATGACAAACTACCGCGGCATCTGCGTTGGGATTGAGGAAAAAATCGCGGCACGCGACCGAGTTGGACCAGATGTCCTCGGGCGAATTGCCCCAGTGATCGAACACGCCGTCCGCGCCGAGCGCGTGCCAGCGTTTGAGTTTCGCGCCAATGCCGAAAGGGAAATCCTGAATGTCACCAATCCCGTGCACGGTGTCGTCGCCCCAGTGAAAATTGTCGTAGCCGATAAACGTCTGGCCGTGTCCACGGCAAATGCCGCGCACCTCATGCATGAAATCGTGCGACTGGCGTTCGCATTGCCAGCCGTCCTTTTGCGCGGCGAGATAAACGCCACTGCCTGCGGGCAGTCCGCGTTGGTGGCGCAAGAAAGCCGTGGTGTCGCGATCCCATTTCCAACCGGTGGTCAGCACACGCAGACCGGGTCGCACTTTGCCGCCTTCTCCGCTGAGAAAACGGATCAAGCGATCGCGCTGGGCGATGCGGGACAGGCCGCGGCAACGAGGACATGTTTGCGGATCACAGAACTCGCCGCTCGAATCCAGGCCGAAGAGAAAGAGGGTTTCGATCTCAGGGAAGTCGGCGAAGAAACGTTGCAGCAAATCGCGATAAAAATCCTGCACGCGCGCATGACTGAAGCACAGCACCTGGCCTTCGTAGGTGCCGGAATCGCTAACCACCTCGGAATCGTAACGGGACAGAAATTTTTCACGCTCAAGTTGCGGCACCCACGGACCGCCTTGGCAAGGGAGCTCGGTCAACCAGAGCATCGCGCCGAGACCGTGATCGGTGCAGTCGTCGATGAGCCGACGTAGGCTGGCGTGATTGGACGCGACCTCGGCGGCGTCCACCGCGTGCGGAAACAAGGGACTTGTGACGTAGCCTTGCAGTGAGCGGCGGCTGCCTTGCCAATCGTGCGACACGAGACAGTGCGTCGCGCCGAGATGGGCAAGAAAACGCACATCGGCGCGAGTGCCCGGCCAGCGATCGAACCGCGCGTGGAAGATGCGTTCGCGCAAGTGAAACGTGCCTTGCAGATTCAAGGTATCGTCGAGACGCGTGCCGCCGAGCAGCGCTTCGTGCAACGCGTAGACCGCATGAAGGACGGAGCGCGCGTTACTGCCGGTGACATGTAAGACTCCGCCGAAGACGATCACCGCGTGGCTGTCCGTCTCGGCATCCAGCAAGGCGGCGGGTAATTGACCGGAGCGAACGCGTTGCACGATTTCCGGAACGTCCAATGCGAGCGTGAGTCGTGCAGGCGGTGCTGCCGGCAGACGCGATAATATTTCAGTCAGCTCAACGTGCGCGGTGTGGAGGGGGCGGTCCATCGGTCAATTGCCGGTAAAAGCCGATAGCGTGCGGGAAGCGGCTTGCGATACCAAAGCAGTTGGATAGAGTTTGGATATGAAGCGCCGATTTGCAGTTTTGCTGGCCTTGGTCGCCTTGTCATTCGACATCACACCGGCTGGTGCAACGGAGCTGGAAAAAGAGCCGGTGATTCCCGGCATCACCCTCGACCGCAAAACGGGTGGCGGGTTTCTCGGCATCGAAATTGTGGACGGCAACTTCAAGCTCTCGTTTTACGGCAAGGACAAGCAGCCGGTGGCGGTGGATTTCCCCCGCGCCTTGCTGCGGTGGGAGGTGACATATAAAAACGCGGCCGAGCGGCTGATCCTGAGCGCTGCTCCCGGCGGCAAGTATCTGACCTCCACGCGTGTGATTCGACCGCCGTATAATTTCCAACTCTTCATCACCTTGCTGGCCGACGATCAGAGGAAGGAGTCGGAAACCTACGTGCTGCGTTTTCGCCAATAGGCCTCTTCGCGGGTGTTTCTGGGTCGGCGTTGACAGGTTCGAGGAGCCGGATGACGGTTCGTTTCATGACTGCCGAGTTGGCCGAAGCTTTCGATTCCGTGGAGTCCGCGATTCAGGAGATCGCGGCCGGGCGTCCCGTGATCGTGACGGACGACGAAGGACGCGAAAACGAAGGCGATCTCATCATCGCCGCGTCCAAGGTCGCGCCTGAAACGGTCAATATGATGATACGCTACGGCAGCGGCATCGTCTGCGTGCCGATGTTGGAGCCGCAATTGCGCCGGCTCGGCCTCGGCCCGATGACGCAGCGCAACCGCGAGGTGCAGCGCACGGACTTCACCGTGAGCGTGGATGCGGCCGAAGGGATATCCACCGGCATCAGCGCCTATGATCGCGCGGAGACGATTCGCATCCTCGCGAATCCCGAGGCCACTTCCGACCAGCTCGTGCAGCCCGGCCACGTGTTTCCGCTGCGCGCCAAACCGGGCGGTGTGCTGGAACGCGCCGGACATACGGAAGCCGCGGTGGATCTGGCGATACTGGCGGGACTGCATCCCAGCGGCGT
>JADLBI010000312.1 GCA_020847775.1 Opitutaceae bacterium | reverse complement strand
GATACGCAGCAACTCGGCATCGCTGCCAATGTTCTGGGTGTAGGTGAAGTTGATGTCCTCCAAGCCAAGGGTGCTCGCCACCGCGCGCACCTTGCCGAGTTCCAGCTTTTGCTGGTAAGCGAGGCTCACTTGATCGCCTCCCGTGAAATCGATGCCATAGATGGTCTTGCCTTTGTAGGCTAGCGCACCGACGCCACTTAAAACCACGACGGCGGAGCCAATGAAGGCCGGCCGGGCATATTTCAGGAAGTTGAAATTCGTGTGCTGCAACACCGAGAACATCATCATCGTCTTCTTCCCCAGACCGTTGATCCACCAGTCCAGCAAGACCCGGCTAACCACCAGCGCGGCGAACATCGTGGTGAATATACCGATGCTGAGTGTGACACCGAAGCCTTTGACCGGACCGGTGCCCAGCACCACCATGATGAAGGCGGTGAGCAGGGTCGTCAGGTTACCGTCCAAAATGGCGGAGAACGCTTTATCGAATCCAGCTTCAAGTGAGGCGGATAGCGATTTACCCAAGCGCAACTCCTCGCGCATGCGTTCAAAGATCAGGATGTTTGAATCCACCGACATACCGATGGTCAGCACGATACCGGCGATGCCTGGCATGGAGAGCGTGGCGCCGATGCTGGCCATGACGCCGAGGATGACGAGCACGTTGGTCGCCATCGCGAAGACCGCCAACATGCCGCCGGTGGTGTAAAACACGATGATAAACGTCGCCGTCAACGCGGTGCCGATGATAAACGCGCGCTGCCCGCTCGTGATCGCATCTGCCGCCAACGAGGGCCCGATTTCATACTGCTCCTTGATGATGAGCGGCAGGTCGAGCGGGTTGTTGAGCACGTTGGCCAAGGCGAGCGCTTCACGTTCGCTGAAACTGCCGGTGATCTGGGCGCTCTCGCTGTCGATCTCCTCGCGCACCGTGGGCGCGGAATAGAGCTTGCCGTCGAGCACGATGGCGAGGCGGCCCAACACTCCGTTTTGCTGGCCGAGGGTCGCGATCTCGCGCGTCACTTCGGCGAAGCGCTTTTTCCCGGCGCTCGTAAATTGCAGGATCACCTCAGGTTTGCCATACATGTCCGGGCGGGCGAAGGCGTTTTCAATCGCCTCGCCGGTCATCTCCGGTATGCGCTTCACAAACAGTTCTTCGGTCGTGGTTTCGCCGCGCCCGCCCTCTTGCTCGAGTGTCATGACTTCGTAGCCCGGGGGCACGCTGCCGGTCGTCTGCGGGTGGAGGGTCGGATGCACGACGCGGAAATCCAGTCGGGCGGGTTTTTTGACGCTATCCACCACCTCGGGGTTGTCCTTGGTGTTCACGCCTGGTAGCTGCACTTCGATACGGTTCTCGCCCACGGCGCGGATAATCGGCTCCGCCACGCCTAGGCCGTCGATGCGCGTGCCAAGGATATCAATCGCCTTGGCCAACTTTTCCTGACGTTCGTTCTGGCCGAGACCGGCGGCGGCGCGTTCGTCCACCTCAAGGGTGAAGGCCACGCCTCCGCGCAAATCGAGGCCGAGTTGCAGGCGCCCGTGCGAGCGCTTCAGCATCTCATCGAGCAAGATGTCGTTCTTGCGCTCGATATTGCGCAGCGAACCCTCGAAGCGAATGCCCGGGAAATACTGGGCGAGATCGATTTTGCGCTCCTTCGCTAGCTGTTTTAGCGCCACAAATGAACTGGGCGCGCGATCGGCGGTGACTTGCGCATCCGCTTCATTGACGAGGTTGGCGAACTCCGCGGTTTTGGCCGTGGCCTGCGCCTTGATGAAGGCGGAGAACGGCTGGTCTTTCAGGGGCAGTAGCGAAGTGAGCGCCCAGCCGACGATTAGGCCGGTGAGGATCAGCTTCCAGAGGTTGCGTTTAAGCATGGTTGTTGGTTGTTAAAATGAACGAAACCGCAATGCCACGCATTGCAGTTGTGGCGAAACCGGCCGGCTTACTTCTTCTCTTCGCCGGCCTTGCGCACCACGGCGCTGATAAAGCCCTTGCCGACCTCGATCTTGGTGTTGTCGGCCACACGGATGACGAAACGGTCTTCCTTGACGTTGGTAATCTGGCCGTAAACGCCGCCGCTGGTGATCACGTCGTCGCCGGTGGTAAGCTCCTTGAGCATCTTGTCGTGGGCCTTCTGCTTCTTGCGCTGAGGCGCGATCATCAGAAAATACATTGCCGCGAAGAGCAAAATGATGGGTAGCATCCCGCCGAGCAGGCTACCGGGGCCCGGTTGTGGGGCGGCTTGGGCGATGAAGTTCAGGGAGTCGGTCAACATGGACATTTTCGGCATTGCGTGTTGGTGGTTTTGAAAAAAGAAAACACACATCTAACTGGTTCCATTTCCCCGAAAGCAAGCCCATATCTCCCCAGCCTTCTCTCCTTGAAAAACAAATCCGCTTCCACTTGGTCCGCCGCCAAATCCGAGGAACTCTACGGTTTCAAACGCTGGGGTTCCGGCCACTTCGCGGTTGATGCCGAGGGTTTTGCCACCGTGCAGCCGCTCGGCGACGATCGCCACATCCGCATCCTAGACGTCGTGCAGGAAGCCGTGGACATGGGCCTTAAGGCTCCGATGGTCATCCGCTTTCAGGACTTGTTGCGCCACCGCGTCACGCAATTGAACACCCTGTTCCAGAAGGCCATCGAGGAGGAGGACTACAAGGGCGAATACCGCGGCGTGTTCCCGATCAAGGTGAACCAGCTCCGCGAAGTCGTGGACGAAATCGTGGAGGCCGGACGCGAGTTCAAATACGGTCTCGAAGCCGGTTCCAAGCCCGAGCTCATGATCGCCCTCGCCATGCACGAGGGCGAAGACCGGCTGATCATTTGCAACGGCTACAAGGACCTCGACTACATCCGCCTCGCCCTGCTCGGCCGCAAGCTCGGCAAACAGATCATCATCGTCGTCGAGCAACTGGCCGAGCTCGATGACATCATCCGCGTCGCCGCCGAAACCGGCGTCGAACCGCTCGTCGGCTTTCGCGCCAAGCTCCAGACCCGCGGTGAAGGCAAATGGGCCATGTCCACCGGCGACAACGCCAAGTTCGGCCTCAACACCGCGGAAATCCTCTTCGCCTGCGAAAAGCTCAAGGCCGCCAAGCTCCAGTCCTGCCTGCGCCTCGTGCATTTCCACATCGGCTCGCAGGTGCCCAACATCATCACGATCAAGAACGCGGTCATCGAGGCCTCGCGCTTTTATTGCCAGCTCCACCGCATGGGCTTCCCCATGGGCTTCCTCGATGTCGGCGGCGGGCTCGGCATCGACTATGACGGCTCGCGCACCAATTTCGAGTCGTCGATGAATTACACGATGGCGGAATACGCCCGCGACGTGGTGTTCAACATTCGCGAAATCTGCAACGCCTCCGGCGTGCCCGTGCCCGACATCGTCAGCGAATCCGGCCGCGCGGTCGTCGCCCCCCACTCCCTGCTCGTCATCGAGGTCTTCGAGCGCATCAACAAACGCGAGTCCCTCGGCCAGCAACACCAGCCCAAGACCAAGCACAAGATCGTGCACGACCTCGAGGTCATGCTGCGCAACCGTTCCAAGCTCGGCCGCCTCGAACGTTTTCACGATGCCGTGCAGAAAAAAGAGGAGGCGTTCTCCCTCTTCAACCTCGGCTACCTCGACCTCGAAAACCGCGCCGCCGCCGAGCAGCTCTTCTGGCAAATCTGCGAGCAGATCGCCAAGGAGACGCAGAAATCAGGCTACGTGCCGGAGGAACTGCACGACCTCAACAAAATGCTCGCTGACCAATACGTCTGCACTTTCTCCGGCTTCCAATCGCTGCTCGATCACTGGGCGCTCAAGCAGCTCTTTCCGGTCGCGCCGCTGCACCGCCTCGCCGAAAAGCCCTCGGTCAACGCCATCCTCGTGGACATCACTTGCGACTCCGACGGCAAGATCAACAGCTTCATCGACCTGCAGGATGTGAAGGATTACATCCAACTCCATCCTCTGAACCACAAGCCCTACTACCTCGGCATTTTCCTCACCGGCGCCTATCAGGACATCATGGGCGACCTCCACAATCTCTTCGGCCGCGTCAACGAGGTGCACGTCTTCCTTGAGGACGACGAGCACAACGGCTTCTACGTCGAGGAAACGATCAACGGCTCCCGCATCGGCGACGTCATCGAGGGCGTGCAATACCGCCAGGACGACCTCTGCCGCCGCATGAAACGCCAAGTGGACGAAGCCACCCGCCGCGATATGATTAAACCGCGCGAAGGCATCCGCCTCCTCGAACTCTACGAAAGCCAGATGTTGAACAAAACCTATCTCAACATCGACCAGCACGGCACCCGCAAACGCCGCCGCAAATCCTGAACGGCGCACAGCTTCTACTCACCGCCATTCGTGGCGCGGGTAACGCCGTGAGAGTTCGGTTTTGATTTTCGGATACTGTTCGCGCCAGAAATTCGTCAGGTCGTCGGTCACCTGAATCGGCCGTTGATTCGGCGCGAGCACTTCGATTTTCACAGGCACACGCCCCTGCCCCAGCGTGAATTTTCCCTCGATGCCATAGAGTTCCTGAATACGCGCGCTCAGGATCGGCGGCCCCTCCGCCGGGTAACGCAGCTTCGACTTGCGTCCATTGGCCATCGTCAGCCGCTCCGGCAGATAAACATCGAGCACCGCCAATTGCTCCGCCGTCAGCCACTCGCGCAGCACCGGCATCACAGGTTTGTCCCGCACCGCCTTGGCGGAAACCTCGCCGTAACATAGCTGTTCGATCAATGTCGCGCGATCCTCCTCGCGAATCGGATTCACCTCCAACTCCGGGAACCACTCGGCCAGCCGGTTCACGCGGATGATCCACTGATCCACGACTTCATCCCAACTTTCCAATTTGATCCGTCCCACCAGCACTTCCCTCGTCAGCAACGCCGCCGCCTCATCCGCGAGCACTTCGTCGCCACTCACTTTTGATTCGAGCACCAGATCGCGAAAACGTCGCTCGCGCCGCGCCACCACCCGCTTGGCCGATTCGTCGTAGCTCACCCCGGTCGCTGATTGGTAGTCGTCCGGAAACAGTTCGTTCAACCACGCTTCCTCCATCGCCGTCGCTAGGTTAAGCACGGTGTTCACTTCGCCGCCGCGTCCGCCGATTTCGGTGATTTCCGCCGTCACCAGCAGTGTCGCGTGCTGGCACACACTCTCTCGCGCCAGCATCCCGCGGCGACCATGCACGAGTTCACAACGCAGCGTGCCCGCGTCCAATCGCTTCGCCACCTGATCGGAAAATCCCGCCAGCACGCATTTGCGCAACTCGGCCTCCGGCACGGGGTGATCCGCCGTGTCCAATCCTTCGCGTTCGGCGATTTTCAAAAACTGCGCAAACACTGGCCCCACGGCCCGCGCCGCCTGCGCATGGATGCCCAGTTCGCGACACGCCTCCACCCGATACCCTGTGCGATCGGCCTCCTGCCACGCCCGCATCAACAGCAAAAAATCACTCTCGTGCTCTTCGCCCAGCACTTGGGCGCGCGCTTGCTCCACCTGCTTGGTCACGCCACGCAGCAAAAAATTCCGCCCTTGCGTGAGCGCCGCCATTAGTGCCACCGCGCGCACGCAGCCGCGCTTTTCGGCCTCGAGCAACATGCGCGCATAACGCGGATGCAGTGGAAACCGCAGCATTTTCCGCCCAATCTCGGTGATGGTGAGTAGCCGCGTTTGAGCCCCGCCTTGCGGGGCGAAAGCGTGGCCCGCCTCTACGTTGCCGCATCGTTCCAAAGCGGAGATTGCCCCCAAATCCGCCAACAGTGTTTCCGCTTTCTCCAAGGCCTTCGGCTCCGGCGGCTCAATCCACGGAAACCCAACCACGTCATCGATCCCGCTCGCCTTGAGCGTCAGCACGACTTCGGCGAGATCGAGACGCTTCACCTCGGGCAGTTCCTGCAACGCGCGCTTCTCGTGCTCGCGTTCCGTCCACAATCGCACGCACACGCCTGGTGCCGTGCGCCCCGCGCGACCGGCGCGCTGATCCGCATTCGCCACGGAGATTTTTTCCACCAGCAGCGTGTTGATGCCGCGGTGCGGATCAAATCGCGCCACCCGCGCCAGACCGCTGTCGATCACCGCCGTCACGCCGTCGATCGTGAGCGAGGTTTCCGCGACATTGGTCGAGACGATGATCTTGCGCGTCGTGCCGCGCTCGACCGCACGGTCCTGTTGCTCCGGCGGCAATTCGCCGTGCAATGGCAGGCAGTCGAAACCATGTAGCGCGCGACTCGCCCCAATCGCTTGCAGCGTGCGACTGATCTCATACGCCCCCGGCATGAAGACGAGCATGTCGCCGTAAGTGTCCGCCGCCACCCGTTCACATTCACGCGCCGCCACTTCCCACACGGCGTCGCGTTCAAAATCAACCGACTTCGTTTGATACCGCACTTCGACCGGAAAAGTGCGGCCTTGCGATGTCAGCACGCGGCACGGTTCGAGGTATTTTTTGAGCACCACGGTATCGAGCGTGGCCGACATGACCACGATGCGCAGATCGGGCCTCGTGCTCTGCTGGATCTGAATGGCCCGCGCCAGCGTGATGTCACCGTAAAGATGCCGCTCGTGAAACTCGTCGAACACGATGACGTTGATCCCGCGCAACGCCGCGTCGCCCGCCATCTGTCGCAAGAGCACGCCTTCGGTCACAAATTTCACGCGCGTCGCCGCCGAAATTCGCGCCTCCAGTCGAATTTGATAGCCAACCGTTTCGCCCAGCGCGGTGCCCATCTCCTCGGCCACGCGCTTCGCCAACATCCGGGTGGCAAGTCGCCGCGGCTGCAACACGACCACCTGCCCGCCATCCGCGAAGCCGTGCTTGAGCAGCATTTTTGGCAGTTGCGTGGATTTGCCCGAGCCTGTCGGCGCCTGCACGATCACGCGCCCTTCGTCGCTCAATGCCGTGACGAGGTCGTGTTCGAGTTCATAAATAGGCAGGCTCAACGGATCCATCAGTGCCGCCACGCTGCCGCCCAGCCGCCGCCACGCAACCCCCCAGTTTTCGCCCAAACCCGTTTGTAACGTATTATATTACAAATCGGTTTGGGGCGTTCGCGGATCGGATTGTGAACAACCCGTGAATGACTTTGCGCACAGGTTGTTCACCGCACGCGGCGGTGCACAAGTTGTGCGGAACTATCGCTTCACAAAACACTGGGATTAGTCAGGTTGGCATCGTTCCTTGATAGAACAGTCGCAGTGCGACCGCCTGAAACGGTGGGTCGAGGGCGCGATTGGGATAATCCCGGGTGACCGGGGAAAGGCCGTCGGCAACTGGTGCCGGCCGCCCCTTCACGCGCCAACTAGGCGTGGGACAGGCATATATCACCAGTTCCGCCGCCGGTGTCGTGACCGGCGGTTTCAGCACGAACTCAGGAACTGAGCGGCGAGGCGCGATGAGAAACCGCGTGCGAGCCGAGTCAGGTCAACGGGAGGTTTCGACCCGTTGATCGACGCAGTTACCCAGAGGGTTATGGTTGCTACTGCGCAGACCAGGACGCGGCAACGGCTTCCGGCGGGACCACCCCGCCAAAAGGCCCGGCTTCAACCGAAGCGGGGCGCGTAAAGGGAACGCTGTCGCGGGGAGTGAGCGAGCCGGGCAAAGCTCGTCAACCTCCTCACAGGGTGGTGCGAAAACACGCATCACCTCACTGCATGACGAACGCAACCTGAGAGGTAAGAGGCCAGACCCGTAACGCGGGGCCAACGGCCGGTGACCAACCGGCGCCGTCCCCGCGGTCACGGTGCCGACACGAAGAGATCGACGGATTGCAGGCGTGTCTGCACCACCGTCCGGCGCGCCGCCCCCGGCAGGGGGTGACCGAACCGGGCGAAGAGGCCTCACTCAACAGATTCCAACCGGCAACGGTCGGAACGGTCCCGCCATGAGACCGAAATCAGCGCATGCCGCGTTGAGTGGCGTCGGGGAGCACCCAGCCCGCGAAAGCGAGGGCGCCAAATGGTGTGCCAAAGGGAAAGAGCGCGTGGCGAACGCCCACCCCCGCTTTAACCCCGGGACCGCAAGGTCCCGGGGTTTTTGTCTTTTCTGGGCTATAGCGTTTCGCAAAAAGTCAGGGCCGTTTCCCTTGCCTGTCATTCTGAGGCGACTTGTCCGTCATAGCTCCACAGGAGCGACGGCGGAAGCCGAAGAATCCAGCAGGTGTCCCGCTGCGATGGATGCACTGGATTCTTCGCTGACGCTCAGAATGACAAAAGCGGTGGCCACGGTATTCTTTGTGCTGATTTAAGCCCCGCGCAAAGCCGTTACACCTTCACCACCACGGTTGCCGCGATGCGGTCTTCGACGGTCTGG
>JADLBI010000311.1 GCA_020847775.1 Opitutaceae bacterium | reverse complement strand
CGGGATAAATCAGATCGGTGCCGACCTCGCAGGCCGCCAGGTGCGCGCGCAAGGCATCGCGTAGCGGATGCGTAATCGTGAATTGGTGATAAACGCTTGCGCCGTGGTCGGCCACCGCGGGCAACGCGGCATCGCGCAACGTGATGCCCGCCCGATAGCGCGCCGCGATGGCTTGGCGCCGCGCCGTCCATTTCGGGAGATGCGGCAGCTTCACATTGAGCACCGCGGCCTGGAACCCATCCATGCGGAAGTTGCCGCCGATGACGTCGTGATAGTAGCGCCGGTCGGAGCCGTGCACGCGGATATGCCGGGCGCGGGTGTGAACTTCCTCGCGGGTCGAAACGAACATCCCGCCCTCGCCCGCGCCGCCGAGATTCTTGGTCGGGTAAAAACTAAACGTGCCCACATCGCCCATCGTGCCGACCGGCGCGCCCTTGTATTTGGCGGCGACCGCCTGCGCGCAGTCTTCAATCACGAACAGCTTGTGCGTTCGCGCGATCGTCATGATCTCATCCATCTGCGCGGGCTGGCCAAAAATATGCACGATGATCAGCGCCCTGGTTCGGGGCGTGATTGCTGCTTCGATTTTCGCCGGATCAATGTTGTAAGTCGCGGGCTCGATATCGACGAACACCGGCGTCGCCCCGGTGTAACTGATGCCCCATGCGGACGAGATAAACGTGAACGGCGTGGTGATGACTTCGTCGCCGGGGCCGATTCCCGCAATCATGCACGCGACATGCAGCGGCGCGGTGCCGCTGTTCATACCGAGCGCGCGCGGATAGCCCAGCTCATGCGCGAAATTTTGCTCAAAGGCCTCCACGTCCTTGCCCAGACAAAAACGCGTGCCGTCATAGGTTGAGGTCAGCGCGGCAAGCGCCTCCGCGCGAATCGCCTGATGCTGCAGGCCTAGGTCGAGAAATGGGACTTTCATTTGCCGAGCTTCTTAATCAGAGCCTCCACCAGGCTGTCGAGGTTCGGCGTCTTGGCTTCGAACGCGATGGGCAGGCCACGGTGCTTCATGGTCTCGGTGGTCAACGGTCCGATGCTGCCCAACAGGGGCGGCTTGGCCGCCTTGGCGAGTTTTAGCGCGGCGGCTTGATCCACATATGAATCCACTGCCGATGAACTGGCGAAGAGCACGGCGTCGGCACCATGTTTTCTGAAGTCATCCGCGGCTGCGTCGTTTGACACGTCGGTCTGTTCGGTTTTGTAAACCTGCAAGCGATCCACGATGGCGCGGGCCGCCTCCAATTTCTCCACCAAAATGTCGCGATTTAAGTTGCCCGTGACCACGAGCACGCGCGCGCTATCGAGGCTGTCCGTCGCGATCATGGCATCCGCCAGTGCTTCGCCGGTGGCCAGCTTGGGCTGGCACTCAACTTTGAGGTGCAGATCCGCGACCGCCTTGGCTGTGGCCGGGCCGACACAGGCAAAACGCAGCAGCCCCAAGGAGCGAATATCGTCAAAGAGGCGAAAAAACTCTTCAAAGAAATAGCGCACGCCGTTCGCGCTGGTGAAAACGATCCAGTCATAGCCGCCGAGCTCAAGCAGCACATCGGCCAGATCCTGCTTGGAAATTTCCTTCGTGATCGTGATCAGCGGCAGTTCGATGACTTCCGCGCCTAGGGCGGATAATTTGAGCCCAAGTTCGGATGCCTGGTCGCGGGCGCGCGTGACTGCGACACGACGGCCGGAAAGTGGAAGTTTTTTGGTCATAACAAACCCAAGTTTTTTAGCACGCGCCGCGCGGTGTCGCCGGGCGCATTATAATCGGTTTCGTCGAGCGGCAGACTGCGCAGCCCGACATCCTCGTGGAACAAGTAAAGCGTGTCCTGCGCCGCGTGCGCGGCAAAGGCCGTGTGGCAGCCACCGCCAAGCGCGGCTTGAAATGCCCGCTCGATCCGCACACCGCGCGCGGTCGTGGCATCAAGCACCGCGGCAAATCGCGCCGCGTCGGCGATGCGCGTTTGCACCGCAATCGCCCCCTGCCCGACCGCCGGCACCATCTGACCGTAATCGAGCACATGAAATTCGAGACCGGGCCAGGCGCCGATGCCCAAGCGCGCCACACCCGCGGCGGCGAGCACCGTGCCGTCGGCCACCCCTTGCTCAACGATTTTGCGCAAACGCGTATCCACGTTGCCGCGAATTTCGGTGAACGCGGCGTCGGGGAACATCATCATGAGCTGACCGCGTCGCCGCGGGCTGCCGGTCGCGATCGTGGTCGGCTGCGCCATGCCTGCACGCAAGACCAGCACATCGCGCGGATCGGCGCGTGGCAGATAACCGGCGATGCACAATTCGGCCGGCAGGTCGCCCGGCAGATCCTTCGTGCTGTGCACCGCGAGGTCGGCTTCGCCCTTCATCAAAGCTTGTTCGAGCTCGCTGGTGAAAAGCCCTTTGCCGCCTTTTTGCTCCAGCGACCATTCGGCCTGCCGGTCGCCGGTCGTGACCATTTTAAGCAACTCAACCTCGACGCCGAGTGTGTTGCGCAGATGCGCGGCGACCATCTCGCTCTGCGCGATCGCGAGCGGGCTTTTGCGGGTGGCGAGGATGAGCGGGCGGGACATGAAGGAAAAGGCTACGCGGTTTTAGGCCGAAAACAAGAATCGGCACCCACGCGAACGTCGGTGCCGATTCGAATTCGTCAAGGACGGTTGGGGGCAACCGCCCCTATCGACTCAAGCGTAGGAAGCCT
>JADLBI010000310.1 GCA_020847775.1 Opitutaceae bacterium | reverse complement strand
TCATTGGTCCATCGAAAACGGCCAGGGCCGGATTCTGGCGCATCGGTTGCGCGTGGAAGCTTGAACAAGGAGACTTGCATGTCGTCCACACGTTTTCTTCCGCTTCTGCTGATCGTATTGGTCGCTGGCGGATGCACAAGCGCTTATTACGGAACATGGGAAAAACTCGGCTGGGCCAAACGCGACATCCTTGTCGATCGCGTCGAAGAGGCGCGCGACGAGCAACAGGCCGCCAAGGAGCAGATCAAGACGACCCTTGAGCGATTCCAGGACGTGACCAACTTCCAGGGCGGCAATCTCGAAGCGAAATACAAGAAACTCAATGGCGAATATGAAGACGCCAAGGAAAGCGCCGAGGAAGTACGCGACCGAATTGAGGCGGTCGAAACCGTCGCCAACGACATGTTCAAGGAATGGAAAGAGGAACTCAAGCAATACAACAGTGACGAGCTTCGCCGATCCAGTGAACAGAAGTTGAATCAGACCAAAGAGCGTTACCAGCAGTTGATCACGGTGATGAAGGACGCCGAAGCGAAGATGCAGCCGGTGCTTGTCGCGTTCAACGACCAGGTGTTGTTCCTCAAACACAATCTCAACGCGCAGGCGATCGCGTCGCTTCAGACCACCGCAACCCAGATCGAAGGCGACGTGGCCAAACTCATCGCGGACATGGAAAAATCCATCGCGGAAGCCAACGCGTTTATTGACGAGATGAACAAGAGGACTTGAGCGCGCCGATCAACTCGGCGGCAGCGCCGGCGCCGCCGGGGCGTCAATGCTGCGTGTGCGCTTGCCGCCCGCGGCAGCGGCGCTCGTGGCGGCGTGGTTGCCCTGCATGCCTCGCGGCATCGCGATAATCCCCGTGCGCGCCAGCTCCTGTATGCCGTACGGCTTGATCAATTCGATGAATGCCTCGACCTTTTCCTCCGGTCCGACGAGTTGCACGATCAGGCTCGCAGGTCCCACGTCGATGACCTTGCCGCGAAAGAGCGTGACGATCTCGATGACTTCCCCGCGGCGTTCCGGACCGGCTCCGACGGTGATCAGCGCCAGATCGCGTTCGACGTGACGCATTTCGTTGAAATCACGCACCTGCACGACCGGCACGAGCTTGGCCAGTTGCTTGCGCACCTGGTCGAGCGTGTTCTCATCGGCATTGCAGACGATGGTCATGCGCGACAGTTCGGGGTTTTCCGTTCGGCCGACCACGAGCGAGTCAATGTTAAACCCGCGTGCGGCGAACATTCCCGCGACGTTCGCCAGCACACCCGGCTCGTTCATGACCAACGCTGATATCACATGACGCATAACGCTCCCTGAAAGAGCGGAATTCTATGTTTTGATGCGGGGAATGCAATTTGTCTCCGATTCCGCTCGATAGGCGATATGTTGATTTTCCACCGCTTGCGATTTCGCCATACGATTCGTTAACCCGGAGTGCGTTATTCCTCTGCCGATCGTCATCGGTTATCACCTCGTCTGGCCTGCACATAGGTGGTGGCCAACCGAAAAATGCAGGACATAATCCGCACTCTCCGTATGCACGTCGGATGAGCGATCAGCATGACGGAAGGCGAGGCCGCAATCGGGGAGCTGTGAAGTTTTATGCGGCTTGCTGCAACTGCACCACCGTGTGACTCGCCGGGCGGACGCGATTGATGCCATCCAGCGCCGCGACTTTGTAGCACTCGGCAAGCGTGGGGTAGTTAAAGATCGATTCGACGAAATAATCGATGGGCATTCCCGCCGCCATGACCGTCTGACCAATGTGAATCAGCTCCGTCGCGCCGGTGCCGATGGCGTGAACGCCCAGCAGCCGTCGGCTTTCCGGGTGAAAGATGAGCTTGAGCATCCCATGCGGGTCGGCGATGAGCTGCCCGCGGGCGATCTCGCGATAGCGCGCGATTCCCACCTCATACGGCACGCTCTGCTGCGTGAGCTGCTGCTCGGATTGGCCGATCATGCTGATCTCGGGGAGGGTGTAAATTCCATAAGGAAACAGAGGGCTGGCCGGTTCGGCAAGTTGGTGAAACATGTGGCACGATGCGAGTCTGCCCTGTTCCATCCCTGTCGCCGCCAGCGCCGGAAATCCGATCACGTCTCCTGCGGCGTAGATGTGCGGCACGTCGGTCTGATACCACTCGTTGACCTTCAGACGGCCGCGGTTGTCGGCGGTCAAACCGGCGGCGGGGAGGTTGAGCCGCTCGGTGGCGCCCTGCCGGCCAATCGTATAGAGCAGCGTCTCGGCCCGAAGGATTTTATTGCTCGCCAGCGTCGCATGAACTTGCGTGCCGATCATCTCGACTTTCGCGACCGACTCGCCAAGACGAAGGCGCAGACCCATGTCACGGAGGCGAAACTGAAGCGACTCGACGATTTCGTCATCGACGAATTCGAGCAGTCGCGGGCGCGCCTCCACCAGCGTCACCTTGACGCCCACCGCGCTGAGCATGCAGGCGTACTCGGTGCCGATCACGCCGCCGCCAACGATGATGATGCTGCGGGGCAGTTCGCGCAATTCGAGCAGCTCGTTGCTGTCGATGATCTTTCCGGGCGCGAACGGCACGTTGGCCGGACGGGCCGGTTCGGCGCCGACGGCGATGAGAATGTGCTCGGCGCGGGCTTCGATCGCGTCGTTGCCGTCGTGGGGGTCGATGCGGAGCGCATGCGGATCACTGAACGACGCCGATCCGAGCAGAATGGCCACGTCGTTGCGCGCCATCTGGGCGCGGATGACGTCCACCTCGGTATGCACGACGTGCTGGCAGCGATGGAGCAGGTCGGCCATGGTGATGTTTTGCTTGACAGCGTAACTGTTGCCATAGATGGCGCGCTCGCGCAGTCCCGTCAGGTGCAGGACCGCTTCGCGCACGGCCTTGGATGGAATCGTGCCGGTGTGGATGCACACGCCACCGACCTTGTCGAAACGCTCGACGATCGCCACGCGTTTTCCGAGCTTGGCGGCGTTGAGCGCGGCCTTCTGGCCGGCCGGACCGGAGCCGATAACGATC
>JADLBI010000309.1 GCA_020847775.1 Opitutaceae bacterium | reverse complement strand
GCGCCGAGCACGCGGCGCTCCATCAAGCCGTGTTGCTGCTCCGCCATCGTCACAGCCAGTTGCATGCGCACGCTGTGATCCCCGACTTTGATGCTAAACCAATCCGCCACCGTCTTCGGTGCCGACGGCGGCTCCGGTTCACTGCGCGCGCAGCCGCTCAACGGCCAGGCCAGCGCCAACAAAACCAGCAGAACTCGCCGCCATGAAACCGGATTTGCGTTTTTCACAGCTTCGGTGGGTAATCATCCGCAAACCGACAATCAACCCCTCTTCTTCACGTGAGTAAAAATCCCCCTCTCCTCTACGCCGACACCGGCTCGAATCCCGACCAACTCTACTTCAGTCGCGTCGCGGTGCACGATCCGTTCATCTCCTTCGGCTTCGGTTCGAAACGCTACAGTGTGCAAAACGCCCTCGAATTCGGCCGCGTGCTCAAAGCGCGCACCTTCGACAAAGTCCTGTCGCTCGAAGATTGCGTGGCCAAAGCCCGCAAGGCCTATCCTGAAAACAAAGTCGGCACCGCCGAGGTCATCGCCACCCTCGCCAAAGCCCACCGTGTGCCGAGTTTTCGCGTCGCCGATGATTTTCCCGCCGCGCTCTTCACCAAACTGCGCGATCTCGGGTTGAAACTGGAATTCGCCAACGGCCCGCTCTTCCCCGAACGCGAAATCAAAAGCGCGAAAGAGGCCGCCGCCATCCGCGAGGGCAACCGCCTCAGTGCGGTGGGTTTCGCCGTGGCCGAGGACATCCTGCGCCGCGCCAAAATCAAAAAACGGGAACTCATTTTTGAGGGCAAGCCGCTGACCTCCGAACGGCTCAACTTCGCCATCGAAGTGGCCATCCTCGAACAAGGCGGCCGCGCCGAGCACACCATCGTCGCCGGCGGCGACCAGGGCTGCGATCCGCACGAACGCGGTCACGGCCCGCTGCGCCCGAACGAGATGCTCATCCTCGATATTTTTCCGCGCGTCGTGAAAACCGGCTATTTCGGCGACATGACCCGCACCTACCTCAAGGGCCGCGCTTCCGAAGCGCAGCGCAAGCTCTACGCCACGGTGCACGCCGCACAACGCGCCGCCATTAAAGCCGTGCGCACCGGGGTCGATGGCAGCGCCGTGCATGGAAAAATCACCGCGATCTTCGACGCCGCTGGTTACGAAACCAAACGCGGCAAGACCGGTTCGATCGGCTTCTTCCACGGCACCGGTCACGGCCTCGGCGTGGCGATTCACGAAGCCCCGCGCGTCAACGCGATGCCTTACATTTTGCCAAGAGACACGGTCGTCACCATTGAACCGGGCCTCTACTACCCCGGCCTCGGCGGCTGCCGCATTGAGGACGTCGTGCAAGTCACCGACCGCGGCCCCAAGATGCTCTCCTCGCACCCTTACGATTGGGAAATCCGATGAAAAGTTTCGCCACGCTGCTCAAAAAAATCTCCAAGTTGCGCATCCTCGTCATCGGTGATGTGATGCTCGACCACTACATTTGGGGCGACGCCACCCGCATCTCGCCGGAGGCGCCGGTGCCGGTGGTGGATATCGCCAAGGACACGTGGACCGCCGGCGGCGCGGCCAACGTCGCGCTCAACATCGCTTCACTCGGTGCCCAGTGCACCGTCGCGGGCTTTGTCGCCGATGACGAGGCCGGCCGAAAGCTCACCGCGATTCTCAACGAACGCGGAATCACCACGCTCCCGACTCCCGGCACCGGCTCGACCATCGTCAAAACGCGCGTGCTCGTGCAGCATCAGCAACTTTGCCGACTTGATCGCGAATCCGCCCCGGCCGCTTACCAATTTTCCGCCAAGTCCGCCGAAACACTCCTGCACGACGCCGTCACCGCGGCCGATGCCGTGATTTTGTCCGACTACGCCAAGGGCATCCTCACCGATGAACTCGTGGCCAAGATCACCAAGCTCGCGCGCGCCGCCGGGAAATTCATCGCGCTCGACCCCAAGCCGAAGCGCAAGTTGAAGTTTCGCGATCTCGATTTGATCACTCCGAATCGCCGCGAATCCTACGAACTCGCCGCCATCGAGCCCGATCCGCACACGCCGTATCCGGCCGAGGAGATTTGTCGGCGCATTCATCGCACTCACGCGACGCGCAACCTCGTTGTGACCATGGGCGAAGACGGCATGTTGCTCAGCGCCAACGGCAAAGTCACCCGCACCATCCCCACTGCCGCCCGCGAAGTGTTCGATGTCTCCGGTGCCGGCGACACCGCGCTTGCCAGTCTCGTGCTGGCCCTCGCCGCCGGAGCCAAGCTCGAACACGCCGCCCACTTCTCCAACGCCGCTTCCGGCGTCGTCGTCGGCAAGCTCGGCACCGCCACCGTCACGCCCGAGGAACTCCTCGCCTACGTCGCCCACGCCAATTGATCCCTCGAAAAGTGTCACGTATTACGTGACACTTCCGACTCCACGTGGAAATCGAAAATCAACCCTCGAGAATCGAAAATCGCGGCGCGCTGTTCCTCGATCGCGACGGCACTCTCATCATCGATAAAGACTACCTCGCCGATCCGGCCGGCGTGGAATTGATTCCCGGTGCAGCAGAAGAACTGCGCACGGCTCGCGACCTCGGTTACAAACTGCTTCTCTTCACCAACCAATCCGGCATCGGTCGCGGCTACTTTACGCTCGCCGATGCCGTGGCGTGCAACAACCGCATGATCAAGTTACTCGGCCTCGGCTCGGATGTTTTCACCGAGATCTGCATCGCGCCTGAGTCCGCCGACCAACCCTCGCTCTACCGCAAACCTTCGCCACGCTTCATTCTCGAAAGCATCGCGCGACACTCGCTCGATCCCGCGCACTGCTGGATGATCGGCGACCGCGAAAGCGACCTCGAAGTCGGGCTCAACGCCGGCATTCGCTCGGCCGCAGTTTGCACTGGAAAATACAACGAAGCCGAATGGCGTTTACGCTTGCCCGGTGGCGCAACCCTGCACCGGGATCTCAATTCATTTGTTCGTAGTTTGAGCTAGCGCTCACTTGTTTCCAATCCAGCCGCGTTTCCGGAAGAAGTAGAGCAGGCCGCCGCAAATGCCGACACAGACGAGCCAGAATAAGCCGTAACTGTATTTCCAAGTCAGCTCGGGCATGTGCTCGAAGTTCATCCCGTAAACGCCGGCGACAAAGGTCAGAGGGATGAAGAACGTGGCCATGATGGTGAGCACTTTCATGATCTCATTCATACGATTGGACATCGCCGACATGTAGAGATCATTCAACCCCACCGCCTGATCGCGATACGACTCGATGATTTCCATCACCTGCACTGAGTGATCATACACATCGCGCATGAAAGCTTTGACCTGTTCGGGAATCTCATGCGTGTCGTCACGATGGAGTGTGTTGACGACATCACGCAAAGGCCAGAGCACGCGTCGCAACACCAGCAGTTCGCGCTTGATGCGGTGAATGCGGCGTTGGATATCCGGCTTTGGATTATCGATCACCGCCATCTCCAACTCTTCCAGCATTTCCCCGTAGGCCTCAAGGATCGGAAAGCTGTGATCCACCACCGCATCGAGCAAGGCGTAGAGCAGATACGCCACGCCCATGCCGCGCAGACGTGAACCATTTTTCTCCAAGCGCTGCCGTATCGGATCCCAAACATCCCCTTTCGCCTCTTGGAATGTGATTAGTGTGTCCTTGAACAGAAAGATGCTGACTTGCTCTTGCTGCAACTCGCCCTCCTGCAAGGTGAGCATGCGCACGACAATAAACAGGTGATGCTCGAACTCCTCCATCTTGGGTCGTTGCGATGTTCGCAGCACGTCTTCTGCGGCCAACGTGTGGATATCGTAGGCTTGGCGTAGGCGATTAACGACGTAGGGATGCAGTCCATCGATATTGATCCAGCGGACGGCCGTGCCTTCGGGTCGAGGTGATGCGCACAGTTTCTCCACCTCATCGGATTCCGCGAAACTAAACTTGCCCGCATCGTAATCATACCATTGCAAGCGCACCGCTCCGGAACCCGGCGGCTGATTAATGCCCTCGAATGATTCGATCCCGGGGCGAGTGCCGGGGGCCGCACTCGTTGCTTTGCGCTTGCGGTGAGATGCCGGGGCATGGGCCGACCCCACCAGTTTCTTAAGCGGGCGCTTGGCGTGTTCAGACGCGCGGCGCCCTCCTTCGGCTGGCTCGGGCTTGTCGTTCTGCATGGAGCCGAAATTGGCATGACCATGCGCTCGTGCCGATGCAAATCATCCAGCTTGTGCTATGCGCTTGGGCGCATTCCCTCATAGCCATGCCCGAACTTGCCGAAGTTGAATTCTATCGTCTGCGCTGGCATGAGGCCGCACTCGGCCAGGCGATCACCGACGTCCTGACGCATGATAATAAAAATCTGTTCCGCGCCGCTCCCGCCTCCACGCTCAAGCGCGCGTTGCGTGGCGCCACCTTGCTCGATTCCGGCACGGCGGCGAAACAGATGCTCTTTCGTTTCACCGGTAATCACTGGCTGGGCATCCATCTCGGCATGAGCGGCGAATTGTTCGTGCGGCCGACGCACTACCAACCGCAAAAACACGATCATCTCGTTCTACGCACTCAACAAAATGCGCTCGTTTTCAGCGACCCGCGCCTGTTTGGTAAAATCGAGTTTTCTACCGGTCCAACCGCGCCAGCGTGGTGGACCAAGATCGCGCCCGCAGTTCTTTCCGCCACATTCACCCAATCTGCGGTGACCGATTTTCTGCGCCGCCGCGCCCGCGCCCCGATCAAGGCTGTGCTCCTCATGCAGGAGCGCTTCCCTGGCATCGGCAACTGGATGGCCGACGAGATTCTATGGCGCGCGGCCATTCATCCTCGCCGCTTGGCGGGTTCGCTCACCCCAGCAGAGACCCGTGCACTCTGGCGCGAATGCCGCCAAGTCTGCCGCCTCGCGCTACGCCATATCGCCGGACGCGGCGGCAAACTCCCGCCGGATCTCAACGTCAACATTCCCGACACGTGGCTCTTCAACCACCGCTGGAAAGATGGTGGTCGCTGCCCCAAAACCCGCGCTTTGCTCATCCGCGAGGAAATCGGCGGTCGCACCACCTGTTGGTCCCCCGGCCGACAAAATCCCGCACCATGAAGTGTCACGTATTACGTGACACTTTACTTCGGATTACTCGTCGTAGAAACAACGTATTTGCGGCGATAGTCGCGAGGTCCCAGGCCCATGTGCCGGGTAAACAAACGGCTGAAATGCGCGGCATCGGCGAATCCTAATTCAGCGGCCACGCGAGTCGCGGAATTCGTCGCATCGAGCAGGAGCGCGCCGGCCCGCTGAATGCGTCGACGTTGATAGTAGGCTTGCGGCGACAACCCGGTGAATTGGCGAAACAAACGGCTGCCATGATCGGGGGTAAACGACCAGCGGCGGAGCAAAGCGTGCAAGTCGAACTGGCGCCCATTATCCACCCTGTGTTCAATATCAGCGATCACCGACCAGACCCATTCAGGAAACACATCCTGCGGCGATTCATTTGCCCGCGACAAACGCACCAGCACTTTAAGCAAAGAGGCCTTCAGCAGCAAAGGCGAAGGCTGTGACCGCTTCAATTCATCCCTGATTTCTTCAAGTTCGGTTTCAATCACCGCTGTTTCGCGGGCGGCCAACTGCAACACCGTGGGACGAGGAGAGGAGCGTTGTTCGAAAATCGCCTGAGCTAAAAACAATGGGACCAAGCCGCGCTCGGCCCATTGCTCGCGCCAGCCTGCGGCGATCCATTCCGACAAATAGTAAAGATTTATCACCTCCATGCCTTGAATACGCGTGAAGGCATGAACCCCTCTAGGCGGAACGACGACGACCGAACCTGGGGCGAGGATATCCATACCGCTTTCCGTCAGGTGCCTCGCTCGTCCCTTCCGCACGAAGGAGACCTCATAATAATCGTGATCATGCGGCGGAATGTCGCCGGGCACGGTCAGCCACTCGACGTTCAAGGGGTGCGTGGCACTAAGATGCACAAACGAATGATTAATAGTATATACGGCTTTGATGCTGGAATCGTTCAAGTTATTCCCAGAGTTATTCAAGCTCCATGTCCCGGTGATAGTGTAAAGTACCCCCGATGAATTCCGACTACCCTTTGACCACCGAACAAATTGCGACCTATCAACGCGACGGGTTTATTCACCTGCCCGACATCCTCTCCAGCGCTGAACTGGCTGCCATGCGGGAAGCCGTGACCAGCGCCGTGCGGGAAGACTCCGTCAACGACGACCCGAATCGGGTCAAGTCCAGCTACGAGCAAATCTTCATCCAAAAAGTTAATCTCTGGGCACGGCATCAAAACGTGCGACCACATGTTCTCAGCAAGCGTTTCGGCAACATCGCCGCCAAGCTCATGGGCACACGCGCCCGTATCTGGCATGATCAGGCGCTATTCAAGGAGCCGCACACCGGAGCGAAAACCCCGTGGCATCAAGACACGCCCTACTGGCCGCACGAACCGAAGCGTTTGCAGACGACCATCTGGATCGCGCTGCGCGACGCCACGATCCAGAATGGCTGCATGTCGTTCCTCCCCGGCACACACCAGTTGCTCGATATCGAGCCGGTGAATCTGGCCAACCCGCAGGATCTTTACGACGTGGCCCCCCAGACCCGAGGGCTGAAGCCCGTCACCATCGAACTCAAAGCCGGTTCCTGCACCTTCCATAATGGCATGACCTTCCATTACGCCGGCCCCAACCGCTCGGACGGCATGCGCGAAGCCTTCGCGATCATCTACATGCCTGATGGCACGACCTACAACGGCGTGGGCCATGTCGTCACCGATCAAGTCAAGGACACGCTTAAGGTTGGCGGAGCACTCGATACCTCACTCTTCCCGATTGTGTCCGATTAACGCTGCGCGGCGGGCACATCATCCACCGTCGTCCACTGTTCTCCCGGTAGGGCGGCCTGTCCCCAGGTCGCCGCCAACCCTCCGGCGGATTGGGGGCAATCCGCCCTACCCCAAACCACACTCAAGTAGCGCTCGTCAACGCCTTCGTCGGGCGTAAGCTGTCCGGCGCATGAAACTAGCCCCGCGCACCAAACTCCTCTTCATCGGGGACTCGATCACCGATTGCGAACGCGCCCGCCCGATTGGCGAAGGCCTGTTCGGTGCGGTGGGCAAAAGCTACGTCAGCTTGATCGAAGGCTTTCTCGGCGCGATCCAGCCGGCGGCCGCGATTCGCGTCGTCAACATGGGCACATCGGGCCACACGGTGCTCGACCTCAAGGCCCGCTGGCAGACCGACGTGATCGATTTGAAACCCGACTGGCTCTCAATCATGATCGGCGTGAACGACGTGTGGCGGCAGTTCGACTTGCCGCGGCAGACGGAAATCCACGTTTCACCGGAGGTTTACGAAAAAACGCTGAACGAACTCGCACGCAAAACGCGGCCCAAACTCAAAGGCCTGATCCTCATGTCACCATTCTACATTGAGCCCAATCGCACCGACGCGATGCGCGCGCGCATGGATCAATACGGCGCTATCGTGAAGAAAGTCGCCGCGAAAAACCGCGCGCTGTTCATCGACACCCAAGCCGCTTTCGACGAAGTGCTCCAGCACATGCACGCCAATGCCATCGCTTGGGATCGCGTGCACCCGAACATCATCGGTCATGCCATCATCGCGCGCGCCTTCCTGAAGGCGATCGACGTGTCACTCTGATGGCCGGCAGCAAACAACGCCTCGACGAACTGCTCGTCGCCCGCGGCCTGGCGGAATCGCGCGCCAAAGCCAAAGCGCTGATCATGAGCGGCCGCGTCATGCGCGGCACCGAACGGCTCGACAAGCCGGGCAAGGATTTCCCCGCTGATATCGATCTCACGGTCGAACAACCGCCCCGCTTCGTCAGCCGTGGCGGTGAAAAACTCGCAGCCGCACTGCTTCAGTTCGCCATCGATCTCACCGGCGCGCACATGCTCGACGTCGGTGCATCGACCGGCGGATTCACCGACTGCGCCTTGCAAGCCGGCGCCGCCGATGTCGTGTGCGTGGATGTCGGCCGCGCGCAATTGCACGCCAAGCTGCGCGCCGATTCCCGCGTCACCAATCTCGAAAAAGTCAACGCGCGGCACCTCAAGGCAGGCGACCTGCCGCGCCACGATTTCGACGCAATCGTGATGGATTTGTCCTTCATCTCGCTGCGTTCCGTCCTGCCCGCGGTCTGGCCGTTTTTGCGCGCGGGCGGTGTGCTCGTCGCACTCGTCAAACCGCAATTCGAAGCCGGCAAGGCCGAGGTGGACAAAGGCCGCGGCGTCATTCGCGATACTGCCGTGCAAGAAGCTGTGCTCGCCGGGGTGCGGGATTTCGCACTGACCGAGCTGCCCGGTGCCGAATTGATCGGCACCATGGACTCGCCCATCACCGGCGCGGACGGTAATCGCGAATTTTTGCTACTGTTGTCGAAGCAGGCTTGAGGCCGTAAATTTAGCCTTCCCGCCATGCCTGCGCTGCATTTTGCTGACCAATCACCTCCCGCATGACCTCCGCCGAGATCCGCCAGTCCTTCCTCGATTTCTTTGCCAAGCAGGGCCACACCATCGTGCCTTCGGCCTCGCTGCTGCCCGATTCGCCCGGACTCCTCTTCACCAATGCCGGCATGAACCAGTTCGTGCCCATCTTTCTTGGTGATCGACAACCCGACGTTTCCACTTGGGCCGGAGCCAAACCCGCCAAGGACACGCGCGCCGCGGACACGCAGAAATGCATCCGCGCCGGCGGCAAGCATAACGACCTCGAGGACGTCGGCTACGACACCTACCACCACACGATGTTCGAGATGCTGGGCAACTGGTCCTTCGGCGATTACTTCAAGCGGGACTCGCTCACCTGGGGCTGGGAACTCATCACCAAGGTCTGGGGCATCCCGCCCAAGCGGTTGTTCGCCACCGTCTACGCCCCGGACAAATCCAAGGGCGATCCCTCCGACTTCGACCAGGAAGCCCATGACATCTGGGCCGGTCTCTTCCGCCAGGCCGGCCTCGATCCCGCCGTCCACATCGTCAACGGCAACAAGAAGGACAATTTCTGGATGATGGGCGACACCGGTCCCTGCGGGCCGTGTTCGGAAATCCATTTCAATCTCCTGCCCGCCGACGACGAGGCCGCCGGCCGCGCCCTCGTCAACTCCACTTCACCCCGCTGCATTGAAATCTGGAACCACGTTTTCATCCAGTTCAACGCCAACGCCGACGGCACCTTCTCGCCGCTCGCGGCCAAGCATGTGGACACCGGCATGGGTTTCGAACGCGTCGCGGGCATTGCGGCCGCGACGAAGGGGTTCACGGACTTCTCCGCCGAGCCCTCCAACTACGAGGCCGATGTCTTCGCGCCGTTGTTCGCCCGGATCTCTTCTTTGTCCGGCAAGACCTACACCCGCACCGTGCCATCCAGGCGCGAAGGCCTGTCCGAACAGGAACAGACCGACGTCGCCTTCCGCGTGCTCGCCGACCACGCCCGCACCATCAGTTGCGCCATCGCCGACGGGATTCTGCCGGGCAACGACGGCCGCAATTACGTGATCCGTCGTATCCTTCGTCGCGGGATACTATATGGAAAAAAACTGGGACTGCAGACCGGCTTCTTTGAGCAACTGATCGCGCCGGTGGTCGAATCGCTCGGCATGGTTTTCCCTGAACTCGTCCAACAGCAGGACATCATCCGGCGCGTCATTCGCAGCGAAGAGGAGTC
>JADLBI010000308.1 GCA_020847775.1 Opitutaceae bacterium | reverse complement strand
CGCGTAGCCGGTGCGTGCGGCACCGCCGCTGCGCAGGGAAAACACGACATCGCGCTCCATCGTCCAACCGGTGCGGAATAAGGCCACGCCGTTGGCAAAAATCTTCGCGGTGGGCAGGCCGCGTTCGGCCGGCGAGACGGCGGCGGGTTGGTGCCGTCCCGGCGCGCCGAGGCGGAGCAGAAAATCCATCAGATAAGGCGGGCGATCCGGCTGATGGAAATAGTCGCCGAGCCAGGTGGCAATCCCGTCGTCATGGGCGTAGGCGAGCGAGGCGCAGACGAATTCATTCGGCGCCTCGAACAGATCGTCGTCGCCCCAATTGATGTGCAACGGCGCGCGGTGGCCATTCACGGGGCGGGCAACATAGTGCATCGCCATCCACGCCGCGCTGTGCGCGAGACTGCGATCGTGCAGACTTTCGCGCGCCTTCGTCCAACCGCGGGCCCACCAACCATAGAAAAATTGCTCCGCGCCAAATTGGAAATAACCGACCGGCTCACCGTAGCTGCCATCACTCTCGACAAAGTTCAGCCAAGCGTTGAGTCCGTTCACCGCCGCCGCCTCGGCCTCGGCATCCTCGAGCACGATCGCGCCGATGCGAGCCCCGGCGGAAACGGTCGCGATCCAGTTGTTCCGAGGGCGTTCAGGATTTTCGAGAAAGCGCAGACAGGGAACGAGCCCTTTGTCGCGCAACGCGGCACGAATCTCGGCAGTTTCCTCGGGAGTGAACAATTCCCCGGTCCACGCCAGGGTGAGCGCGATACCGCGGGTGAGTTCGGCGGTTTCGAGCCCGCCGACCGGCCGCGCGCGATCGAGCGGACGCAGCGCCGAGTGAATCCAGAAATCCAAGGGGCGCCGAACCAGATCCAGCGTGAGCGTGCGGACCAGCCGGCCGAGATCGGCCTGCCCGGTGGCAGCGTAAACCAAGGCGAAACGAGGCAACCAGCCTCGCACGAAATAGGTGTAACGCTCCTCCTTGGTCGTGGCCTGCTCCGGCCAATGGCCGGTGGCAAGCAATGCGCGCGCTTTGGTGAGGTAGTTTTCCCATGCCGTTTGCAGGCGCGGGTCCTCGGCCAGGGCCTCGGCCAACCGCGCAAAATCCGCGTGTTGCAACCAGACCTCGGTGGTGAAACGCGGCTGCGCCAGCCGGTCAGGGTCGAGGGGAAACGCGAGCTTGTCCGCCTCGGGCACCATCGGCCAAGTGGGCCACTCGGCGCGCGCGCATGGTGCGGCGCAGAGGGTCACGAGTATGAGCCATGCCACGCCAGCGCGGCGGGAAAACAGTAAAGGGTAACAGTTCATGAGCAAGGTCCTCAGAAGATATGCTCGTCGGGTTCGAGCGTGGTGTTTTGGAATTGGATGCGCTTGGCGGCGGCGGCGCGGTAAGCCATCGGCGTTTGGCCGACGGCTTTGTGGAAGACCCGGCAGAACAAGGTGGAGGAACTAAAGCCGGTTTTGTCCGCGATTTCGGTGATGGTTTGCTTTGAACTGACGAGGTAGGCCTTGGCCGCCTCCAACCGTAGTTCGCGCAGGTAATTGAAGATGGTCTGGCCGGTCTCCTCCTTGAAGCGACGGCAAAGGTGCTCGGCACTGAGCTTCACCTCCCAGGCGATTTCGTGCAGCTCAAGCGGGCGGCGGCAGTTTTCGAACAGAAACTGCTTCACGTGCTCCACGGCCCAACTGGCAGGGGCGGCGGCGTCGGCGGTGCGGCGGCGATCCCGCTCGGCGGTGGAGAGCGGCGCGTCGTTGAGCTGGCGGACGAGCTCCGTGACGATCAGGCGGCAAAAGCCGGTGACGCGGAAGCGGTAGCCGGCGGCGCGGCATTCGCTCTCTTGGCGAATCAGGCGCACCCAGTCCTGAATGCGCGGGCCGCCGAAGGCGTTGACGATCTTCACCGACTTGAAGTGGTGGCGGAGGAAGGCCGCGAAATTCACCTCGGGGTCGGACGCGGTGGGCGGGCCGTTGAGACCTGAGCCACCCTGGGTGAAATCGAGGCGCAGCGCGGAGAAATCGAACCAGATGCGCATCACGTGCAACCGCTCCTCGGCGTTGCCCACCGGCACATAGGTCTGGCGGCAGCGGCGCGGCACAATCAGCACATCCCCCTGCTTGATGCGCCCGACCGGCTGACCGTCGAGCAGCAAGTCCACCGTGCCTTCGAGAAAGAGGATAATCTTGATGTCGCGGTTGTTGACCTCCAGCCGGCGTTTGCGGGGAATGAAGATCACGCGTTCATCAACGAAGAGGAACGGCGGGTCGAGAAACTGAACGGCATTGAAACTCTCTCCCATGGGGCAGGTGCCAACGTAGGCCTGACCGTTCGACTGACAAGGCGTGACTGCGCTTGGGGATGGACTGTCGCTGATAAGCATGAACCCGAATTGATGCCGGGGCGGTTTGGGGTAGCGGCAGCCGGAAATCATCAACACAGTTCACGATAGTTCCGCCCGGGCTCGTTGGAGTGGTCGCAGCTGGCAAGTTCGGGCAGAATATCAATTTTGAGCGGTTTTCATCAGGCAGAGCCCATGACAAGCCGCCTCCGCTCCAGTATATTTCATCTTCAATCATGTCCGCTGTGTCACCCCCGATCATCGCACAACGCGCTTTCGACCGGTTTGTTGCGCTCCATCCCTTCAATTACTACACCGGCATTCTGACCCTACAGGCGCAGGCCCACTTCGGCGTGGCGCGCAACGACCCCAAGGTGATCGCGCAGGTGAAGTCGCATCTGCTGCCGTTCGTGCGCGGGGAGGTTCAGTTCAAGTGCAACTTCCAGAACTATCTCTGCGGCGGCAACGGCGCGGCGTTGTTGCTCCAACGCGGCCTCCTGCCCGAAGCGGCGGAGCCGGTGCGATTTTACGCGGAGGAACTCATGCGCGACGCGCCCCGCAGCCGCGAAGGCATCATTTCCAACCCCCTGCTGCCGGAGCCCAACCGCAACTGGAACCGGGAACAGATCTGGATTGATGTGGCCTTCGCCGTCACGCCCTTCCTCCTCTACGCCGGCTTGGCCCTGCGCGAATCCGCCTGGGTTGAGGAAGCCTTCCAACAAACGCGGAAGATGTATGACGTTTTCCTCAATCCGGAAAACGGCCTGCTCCATCAATGCCGCGGATTTACCGCCCCCGGGAAACTCACAGAAGACCATTGGAGCCGGGGCAATGGCTGGGGCATGATCGCCCTCACTGAATTGATTGACGCCCTGCCCGCGGATCATCCGCGCCGTCCAGCGGCGGAAAAAATGCATCGCGACCTGTCGCTCGCTTGCCTGCGGCATCAAGGCGCGGAAGGACTCTGGTTTCAGGAAATGACCCTGCCCACGTCTTATGTGGAGACGTCGGGCAGCGGTCTCATTTTACACGGCTTGGCCATCGGCGTGGCGCGCGGCCTGCTCCCGCCGGAGGACCGTGCGAACGTGGAGCGGGGCCTGCGCGGCTACCTGCGCTACATCGAGCCGGACGGCTCGATTCAAAACACGTGCCAGGATTGCCGAAGCCCCGGCGACGGCACGATCGCCGCTTATCTGCAACGTAAACCCATCCACAATGACCGCCACGGCTTCGGCCCCGTGATCCTCGCCTTCGGCGCGGGCGCGACCCGGCTGGGCCTCGAAACCCTTTAACCCCATGATGAATCTCGATCAACTCAAGGCCGCGCGCGGTGCGCGGGAACTCAAGGACTTTCCCATTCCGCTCGCGGAACTGTGCCAGCGCTACGAGGCGCTGTTCACCGCGGCGGTCAACGACGTGCTGCGCGAGCGCGGCCTGCTTTACCAGACGTTGCCTAGCGGCATCATGCCCTTGCGCGACACGATGAAGGTCGCGGGCCCGGCCTTCACCATCAAAGGCGCGAAGAGCCTGCTCGTTAAAAACGAAATGAAGGAGCGCGCCGAAATGCTGGAAGCCATCCCCGCGCACCACGTCGTCGCCTGGGACACCAGCGGCGACGACGAGTCCGCCCAATGGGGCGAGGTCATGACGATCGCCGCGCAAAAACGCGGCTGCCGCGGCGCCATTGTGGACGGTGGCGTGCGCGACACCGACCGCGTGCTCGGCCTCAATTTCCCCGTCTTCGTGCGTTACCGTTCCTCGAACGGCATGCTCGGACGCTTTCGCATCAGCGGCTGGCAGGTGCCGGTGCAAATCGGCCAAGTGCACATCGCCCCCGGCGACATCGTGTTCGCCGACATTGACGGTGCCATCGTGGTGCCGCGCGACCTCGCCTACGACGTGCTGCTGCGCGCCGAGGAAATCGCGAAAAGCGAGTCCGAGCTGAAGCAGTGGGTCAACGACGGCCTCTCGGCCACGGAGATCGTGAAACGCGGCGGCTATTTCTGATTTTATGAAAACACTAAAAGATCTCGTGGTCGTGGTAACTGGCGCGTCGAGTGGCATCGGCTTGGCCACCGCCCGTCAGTTCTCCCAACAGGGCGCAAAAGTCGCCCTCATCGCCCGGGCCCCAGACAAGCTGGAAACGTTGGCCGCCGCGATGCGCGCCGCTGGCGGCACCGTGCTTCCCGTGCCGCTGGATGTGACCGCCGAGCCGGACGTGGCCGCGGCCTTCGCCAAGGTGGAAGCGGAGTTGGGTCCGGTGGGTATTTTGGTCAACGCGGCCGGCGTGGGCTTCGCCACCGACCTCTCGCGTTGTTCGCTGGCGGACTTCCGGCGCATTTTCGACACCAATGTGACGGGCGTTTTCCTTTGCACCCGCGCCGTGGTGGGCGGCATGCGCGCGCGCAAATCTGGTCACGTGATCAATATTTCTTCGATCGCGGGCAAAACCGCGAACCCGAACGCGCCGCTGTATTGCGCGAGCAAGGCTGCCCTCAATTCCTACACCAGCGGCTTGCAACAGCAGGCGGCGGCGGATCGCGTGCGCATTTCCACGGTCTCGCCCGCTTCGACCGACACCGCTTACTGGGACGGGCGCCAGGTGGACCGGAGCAAATTCCTGACCGCCGAGGAGGTCGCGACCGTCGTGCTCTTTGTGGCGCAACAACCCGACGGGGTCCTAATCAAGGACGTCGATCTGGCCGCCCTACGATGAGCTTGTTTCTCGACGATTCCGAACGTTCGCGGATCGTCGCGGCCCGCGCCACCCCGCCTTTGCGCGAATTCTACTGGGCCTTGGTCCGGCGGGTGGATCAACGGGTCGTCACGCCGGGCCTGATCGCGCCCGGCACCACCTGCGACTGGTGGCACTGCGCGGCGGAATACCTGACGGATGCCGCCATGGTCTGGGCCTTGCGTCCCAACCCGCCGCTCGCGGCATGGATGCGATCCACGGTGCTTGATGTCGTGCGCCGACCGCTGGCGGATTGGATCGGCCCGGACTTTCGCGACCATCAATGCCAGCCACCGCAAGGGCACCTGGAAACCGCGCACTTGGCTTGGGGCATCGCGGTGTGCCGCGATCTGACCGCGCCGCTTTTCACAGAGGCTGAACTTTCGGAAATCGACGACGTGTTGCGTCGTCACGGAATGGCGCTCTGCCAACGTTGGCTCGACACCCATGACCACGTCTCGAACTGGCGCTGCGTCATGAATGCCGGCGTCGCCGTGACTGCCGCCGTCCTGAACGACAGTGAATCCATGGCGCAAACGGCGGCGGAGTTCCGCCGCAATGCGGATTTTTTCCAGCCTGACGGGAGTTTCGGCGAATCGTTGCAATACGGCAACTACGCGGCCAGCGCGCTCGTGCTCACGCGTGAAGCCTTGGTGCGGCGACAGCCCGCGTTGGCCGCCGAGCTGCCTTTGACGCCTTGGATTGGCAAGGTGCGTAACGACGCCGCAGCGTTGCTCCATACCCAACCGCTGGCGGGCTGGTCCGGTGCGACGCGGGCTCGCAGCGTCAATTTCGGCGACAGCGCGGTCATATACCGACCGTCAGCCGACGTGTTGCTTTATGTCGCGGCGCGCGGTCGCGAGCACCACCCACGCGAGGCGGGCTTGGCGCGTTGTTTGTTTGATCGGCTCTACACGCCGGAGCCTCATCAAGGGCCGCACGACCGCGCGTCATTTGGCTTTGTCAATGATTTCGGATTTCTCACGCCGCTACTACTGCCGCACGCCGCATCGGCCCTGTCTCCCGCAGAGGCTGGATTGGGGAACATCGTCGCCACGGACGCAGGCGACGTGATCGCCCGCGATAGCTGGCCTGGGCGGACGACACTGGCGGTGCGCACTGGCGGCGCGCCGTTGCGCAGCATCGCGCATCTGCACGGCGATTTGCTGAGCGGCATCCTGACCCATCGCGCCGAGGGCTTGCTCGTGGATGCCGGCCACAGTTGCTACCGGAATCACGACCGCGAGCTGGACCGCGCCACCGCGAACCACAGCACTTGCACCTTTGCGGCGCAGAATACCACCGGAGCCTGGCAGCAAATAGGACAACGGTTGCCCGCCCAGCGCCGCATCAACCGCGCCACGGGTGGCAATCAGCCGCCGGTTCCATCGCTGGGTCGGTTGTTGTTGGCGGCAGAGGTCGGCGAATTTCGCGCCGTGGTCGCGGAAGCGAGCGCGGCCTACGGCGAGCCGTTGCAGGAGTTCCGCCGTTGCTGGATCATGGGCGGTAGCCAGACGGTGTTTGTGGTGGATCGCATTGTGAGTGCGGCCCCGGTGCGCGCGACCTGGCATTGGCTCCTCAATAATCGTGAGGCGGCGCTGGAACTGAAACTCTTTCCGCCCGATCGCCTGGTCGCGCGGCGCAATGGCGTGGGTTTGAAATTATTCCACAGCGGCGGCGGCCAGCTACAATCTCCAATGCACTCCCGGGTGCATGATGCCTACCATCCGTTGCCCGGCGGTCCGGGAGAGGGCGCATCGGGCAGCGGAGCGCTGGTGCGCTGGACCGAGGCCGAGGCGAAATGCGAACGGACCATCGTCCACGCGATTTGCTTGGATGAAGCAGGCGCAATCGCCGGTTGGCATTATCATGCCGACGCGGCGGGTTTCGCCTTGGACGCGCCCGCGCGCGCGCGCGATTGGCGCATTGCGTTCGACGCCGCCGCGCAGCGAATCGAACTACGCGAAACCGTGGGAGGTGCATCCGCGGTGCTGGCTGTGGATGCGGCCGGAGATTGGAGCCTCGGTTAATTTTATGAAAGCAGCCTACTATGAAGGAAACCGCACCTTTACGGTGCGCGACGCGGCCATCATTCCTCCCGGTCCCGGTGAAGTTCGTCTGCAGGTGGCCTATGTCGGCATCTGCGGCACCGACCTGCACATTTACCACGGGGCGATGGATCAACGTGTCAAAACACCACTGGTCATCGGCCACGAAATGTCCGGCACGGTGGCCGAGT
>JADLBI010000307.1 GCA_020847775.1 Opitutaceae bacterium | reverse complement strand
CTTGATGGCACATCCAAGCCGCTTCGAGCATCATGGTCGCGCCGTTGTCGAAGTGGACAAAGCCGGTGGCAAAATCCTCGACGGAGTATCGTTCACGGTCCCATTCGCCCCAAAAATTGGGCATCGTGTGACCCTTGGCGAACACCGTCCTGGCCGAGCCCGACACGCGCACCGGCTTGGGAAAGCCCATCAGCCACATGCACAGATCAAGCGCATGCACACCAATGTCCATGCATGGGCCGCCGCCGGAAAGCTGCGCATCGATGAACCCCGGTGCGGGCGGCAATAATGCGCGCCTCATCGCGCGCACACGGGCGTGATAAGCCGCGCCCAGATTTCCGCCGTCCACCCACGCCTTGGCCGCGATCCCCGTGGCGGTGAAGCGTTGCTGCTGGGCGGTCATCAGCTTGAGTTTCCGAGCGTCAGCCATCGCGCCCATTTGGCGGACCTCCGCCGTAGTCACGGCGAGCGGCTTTTCGCAGATCACATGCTTGCCGGCTTCGAGTGCGGCCAGCACGGCCGGGGTGTGCACCTTGTTCGGCGTGCAAATGTCCACCGCGTCAAGGTCGAGTTTCACCAACTCGCGAAAGTCGGTGAACACACGCGTCGCACCCGCGACAGCGGCGGCCTTTTTCGCCGTGGTTTCGGAGACATCGGCCACGCCGACGATCTCAACTTCAGGGAGGTTTAGCCAACCTGGGATATGGACAGCTTGGGCGATGCCGCCGCCGCCAATGATGCCAACACGGAATTTGCGAGAGCTCATAAGAAGGCCGCGCCAGCAAGCACACGGGGGAGCCCGCCTACAACTCAAAAGCCGCGCGATGGGTTAACCGCACGGCTCACTCTTCCAGTTCGACGTTCCAATACGCCACGTCGAGGAAGTCCTTCCACATCTCGCGGTGCTGGTGCCCGAGAACCAATGAGATCACCGGGCGCCACTTCGGCCGCACGGGCTTGCGGATGAGGCGCATACCCGCCTGGTGGGGCAGCCGGTTCGCCTTGCGCGAATTGCACTTGATGCAAGAGCAGACGATGTTCTCCCAGGTCGTTTTGCCGCCAAAATCGCGCGGGATAACATGGTCAAGGTTGAGCGCGTCGCGCGGCAGCACCTTGGCGCAATACTGGCAGGTGTTCTTGTCGCGCTCAAAGACGTTGTTGCGCGTGAGCTTCAGCTCCTTGCACGGCAGTCGGTCGAAAAACGTGAGCAAGATCACGCGCGGCAGCCGGATCGTGCGCGTCGGCGTGCGCACGGTTTCCATCTCCTCGATCGGCGGGTTGTGCGTCGAAAAATGAATCCAGTCGAGCAAGCCGAAGGTGTGGAAATCGTCGGCCTTGTGGTGGACGACCTGCGCGTGTCCCCGGGCGAGGATGGCAAAGGCGCGGCGCGCGCCGATGATGTTCACGGCCTGCCAGAGGCGGTTCAAAACCAACACGGGTTGATCGAGCACAGCGTCCATACGGGGCCATCGCAATAACGACGCGCCTGCGGGGCTGTCAAGGTCGCGCCCGTGACGATTGCGTTGCGGGATGTAGGGCGGGTTCGCTGAACCCGCCTTCACCTGTGTTTACTTTGTCAAGGCGGGGTGCGGCGACCCCGCCCTACATTTCAGTCCCTCACTCCTCTCCGGTCGCAATCTTCACTTCCAAGGCCTGACCTTTCACGCGGATGCCACCGAGCTTCTGCATGATCAACGGCGCATGCTCGGCAGCGACATCCACCAGAGCGTGACGCTGGCGCAGATCAATGGCGCCGACCACACTCGCCGGGAGACGCGTGACGCCCGCGATCTTGCCCACGATGTCCGCCGGGGTGATGAGCTGCTTGCGTCCGACATTGAAAAACAGTGTCACCATGCCGGTTTCGTTGCCGGTGCGCGCAGGCCGCTCGTATTTAGTTTTTTTCTGGGGCGGCGGTTCGTCTGCCTCCGACGACGAATAGCTTGATGAATCAACCCGGGCGACTTTCGATTCAACCTCCTTGGCCGGCGGTTCAGCCGCGCTGCTGCCACCCTGCAGCAGATGAATTAGTGCCGAGCAGATGTCAGTGCTGGCGTAGCCCTGGTCAAGCAGCCGGTCGATCATACGGTCGCGCGGCTTAAACTCGCGCGCATCAAGCGTCGCGCGGATTTTTTCGAAGAACACGTTGGTGCGCGCCTCCTCCACCTCGTCGAGCGAGGGGATGCGTTCACGGCGGATGTTGAGCTTCGCGTAACGCACCATGCTTTGAAGTTTGTAGAGCTCGCGCCCGGAGACGAAAGTGAAGGCACGTCCAGACTTGCCCGCCCGGCCCGTGCGACCGATGCGGTGCGTGTAGTCCTCCGCGTCGTTCGGCAGGTCGTAATTGAACACGACCTCAAGGTCGTCCACATCCAGCCCGCGGGCGGCCACGTCGGTCGCGATGAGAAACTCGAAGCCACGGCGGCGAAACTTCTCCATCACGCGATTGCGCTGCGCCTGCGAAATATCGCCGTGCAACCGGTCCACCGCGTAACCACGCGCGTGCAGGTGCTCGTCAAGCTCGTCCACCATCACCTTGGTGCTGCAAAAGATGATGCCATAGCGGAAGTCGTTCACGTCAATGAGGCGGGTGAGCGCCTCCAGTTTGGAGCGGCGGTCCACCTCAAAATAGATCTGCTCCACCTGCGGCGCGTTTTGCGCCTGCGCCTCTATTTTCACCCACGCCGGATCGCGCGTGAAGCGATTGATCAGGTCTTTGATCTCGCGCGGCATCGTCGCGGAGAAGAACAACAGTTGGCGCTGCTCGGGCACGAGACTGAGAATGTGCGCGATATCGTCGCGGAAACCCATGTCGAGCATCCGGTCGGCCTCGTCAAGCGCCACGAGTTTCAAATCGTCCAAACGCAATGCGCCGCGCTCCATCAAGTCCATCACGCGGCCCGGTGTGCCGATCACGATCTGCGCGCCCGCTTTGAGCGCGCGAAATTGGCGTTCGTAGGATTGCCCGCCGTAGATCGGCACTTCGAGCACGCCGCGCTTGAACGACGCGAGCTTGGCGACCTCCTCGGCCACCTGCACCGCGAGTTCTCGTGTGGGACACAGAATCAGCGCCTGCACGCTTTTATCGGCCGGGTTGATGCGCTCAATCGCGGGAATCGCGAACGCCGCGGTCTTGCCTGATCCGGTGGCGGACTGCCCCACCACATCGCGCCCTGCCAGCAACAAGGGAATCACCGCGGTCTGGATGGGCGAGGCCTCCTCAAAACCCATCTTATCGACGGCCTTGAGGATTTCAGGCGAGAGCCCGAGTTCGGTGAAACGGCGTTTTTCCATGCGCCACCGGATTCACGCCGCCCGCAAAAAGGGAGAACATTGTGCGAGGCATTGCCGATACGGCATTTGTTGCGTTCCTGCTCGACAGCGGGTGGGCTAAATCAATCTCATTGGTTCGCGTAGCATGAACATTTCATCACATCGGGCGGCATGGATGCCAGGTCACTGGGGGCTCATGGTGCACTGGATTCCTCCGGGGCCGGCCCGTGAGTCGGGCGAGTATCTCAATGACCTGAACGCCGCGGTGGACGCGTTCAACGTCCCGCGCTTCCTCGAACAATTTGCCGCGTCCGGCGCAGATTGGCTCATCTTCACCATCGGGCAAAACTCGGCGTATTATTGCAGTCCCAACTCCGTGCTGGATCGCCTCGCCGGGCCGGGACACGGCTCGCGGCGGGATCTCATCTTGGAAATCGCCCAAGGCGTCAATCGCCTCGGCAAACGGTTCATCGCCTATCTGCCGTCGGAGATCAACGCCCCGGTCGCGTTGCATCAACCCTTCGCTTGGAACCCCGCAGATCAATGTGAATTCGAGCACCGTTACACGGCCTTCATCCGCGAATACGCGGTGCGCCTCGGGCCCTTGCTCCACGGCTGGTGGTATGACGGCTGTTACAATTGGAAAACGTCGCGTCAACCCATGCGCGCTTGGGACTGGTGGTGCGATGCGTCGCGCGCCGGCAACCCGGATGCGGCCATCGCGTTCAACGACGGTTCGTATTGCTGCAACCTGGAGCTACCGTTCTCGCCCTTGCAGGATTATCTCTCCGGCGAAATCTGGTATCTCAAAGGCGACCGCATCCAGTGCGGCAATCCCGCCGAAGTCGAGGCCACCTACGTGCTGCCCACCGACCGTTTCGTGCCCGGCACCACTTGCCAATGGCATGGGCTGCTGCCGATCGATTGTCTGTGGGGCTACAACCATCCCGCTGAGGGCCCGATGCCGCCACCCCGCTTCTCCGACGCCGATCTATTTTCCTTCGTGCGCCAGTGCCTCGCCGTCGGCGGCGGCGTCACGCTCAACGTCGGCATCTATCAGGAAGGCCACCTGCCGCAAGCGACCCTCGATCAACTCGCGCGGATGCGCGCAGCTCTCGACCCCTGATTTTCAATCAGCCCAATACCGCGCGATCTTGCCGCGCAGGAATTTCACGCTGGCGGCGAGTTGATCCATGCCATTCACGCCGTCTTCGATGCTGATCCAACTGTCGAAGCCCACCGCGCTGAGCGTGCGGAAAATGGCGTCGTAATCGTTCAAGCCCTTGCCGATTTCGCCGTGCGCGAGCCGTTTCGCATAGCCGAGCGCGCCGCCTTCTTCGTTGCGCAAGTCTTCCAATGTGCCGCTGAGCAGATAGCGATCACTCGCGTGCATCGTCACCACGCGGTGCTTCACGCGCTCGAGCAGTTCCAGCGGTTCGTCCCCGGCCAGGAACGCGTTGCTCGGGTCGTAGTTCACCCCGAAGCATGGATGATGAATGCGCTCCACCAACGCGCAGAACACGTCCATTTTCTGCGCGAACTCGGGATACGCCCAAAAGTCGTCCTTGTAGTGGTTCTCGAGGATGAGTGTGACGCCGCATTTTTCCGCCTCGGGCAAACACGCCTCGATATTGGCCACCACGATGTCGAGCCCCTGCTCTGTCGCGAGTTCGGGCCGACGCTGACCGGATAGCACGCGGCAATACTTCGCACCGAGCGTCGCGGCCATCCGTATCCAGGTTTTCTCCTTTTCAACTTCGATTTCCCGCAGCCGCAGGTCGGGCTGCGAAAAATCCGGCGAGCAGCAGAGCATCGGGATCACCATACCCGCAGCTTCGACTTGACGGCGCGCCTTGGCCCAATTCGCCGCCTCGGCCAGCTCCAACATGCCGCTGTAATACTCCAGCCCGTCCAGTTCGAGCGGCGCGGCCAGATTCACCCATTGTTGCAACGTCATCGAGCCGTCCCGGCAGAGTTGCGCCATGAATGCCTTGGGGAATGCGGCGAGCTTGGGCATGGGAAATCAGAGGAAGTTAACCACAGATAAACACAGATTCACACGGATAGGACCGAGTCTGAATCTGTGACCATCTGTGTTCATCTGTGGTTAAGAAGGTTTGGAATTCTTGCGGGTGAATTCGTGTCCATTCGTGGTTGAAAATCAGTCCTTGGTTTTGACCGGGTTGCGTCCGTAAACCGAAAACTGTTCCAGCTCGAGCACCGAGCCGGTGATCGGTTTTGATTCGTCGCCCAGCCAAAAGACCGCTGCGGCGGCAATCGCTCCGGGCATAATCAACTTTCCAGACGGGGCATACAGCGGCGGCACATGCTCGGACCAGTCTTCGGGCAGGCCTTGCGCGACCTGCGCCGTTTGCTCGCGCTCAGTCAGCACCCAGCCGACATTGAACAGCGTGAAGCGCACGCGATCGGTGCCGTGGGCGTTGGCGAGATTTCGCGTCAACGTCTGCAAGCCGCCCTTGGATGTGCTGTAATCAATAAAAGTCGCCTCGCCACTCAGCGCGTTGATCGAACCGATGTTGAGCACGCTACCTTCGTGCGTCTTGAGCTGTGGCAAGGCCGCCTGCGTCAGAAACAGCGGCGCGCGTAGATTGATCGTCATCGTGCGCTCGTAGTTTTCGAGCGTGATGGTTTCCAACGTATGCCGCGGCACGATCGCCGCGTTGTTCACCAGTCCGGTGATTTTGCCAAACGCCTTGATCGCGGCAGCCACGATGCGTTGCGGCGCGGCAACATCCGTCAAATCGTCGATATGCAAGGCGGCCGCATCGCCGAGCCTCTTGACGAGCGCTTCGCCACCATCGCGATCGAGGCCGTGGATAAGCACCCGCGCGCCTTCGGCGACGCAACGCTCCGCGATGGCGCGCCCGATGCCAGTGGTGCTGCCGGTGACGATGATGACTTTGTCTTTTAAGCGCATGAAAGAGGGGAACCACAAATGGGCACGAATTCACATGAATACAGAAGGCACCAAATGCCCTCCGCGCAGCAGTCTCTCAACCGGGCGAAGCCGGATACAAACCACAGGAATGATGGCCGCGAAAAACGCAAAAATCGGTCCTGCGATGGCCACCAAGTCCGTGCGCCGATAGGCGACGTGAAGGCAGCTTTCGCCGTAAGAATCTTCGTGCTTTTCGTGGTCATGAAGTTTCTGGGTGCCGGAAATTATCATCCTATTGAGGTTCGTATAACAGACAGACAGGTGGACCGTGCGCTCCGCGCGCGGTCGTGCCGCCGATTGTCCTTTCAAACCGCCGCGCGCGGCGCGCACGGCCCACCTCACCTCCGGCGTTAGTTCATCGCTCAAAGGTCCATAAATCCGGTTCTTCATCAGCGAGGCACGAACGATAAAAGTCTCGATTTTCATTTGTGTCTATTCAGGTCCATTCGTGGTTAAGAATATCGAACTCGGCGCTGGCTCATACCGGCCGCAGCACCGCCTTCACGATCGCGCCGCTGTGCATTTTTTCAAACGCCTCGCGCCAGTCCTCCAGCCGCCACACGCCGCCGGTGATCGGCTTCACGTCGAGCTGACCCGAGGTGAGCAGCGCGAGCACGCGCTCCCATACCGGCCAGTTGTGGCTGAAGCTCCCCTGTAGGCGGATGTTCTTTTGCACGAGCGGATCAATGGAAAAGTTCAACGGTTGCGGCCCCCAGCCCACCTTGGTGATCCAGCCATTGGGCCGCACGAGTTCCAGCGCGATTTTCAAAGCGATGGACGCGCCCGCCGCGTCAATCACGCCGTCAACGCCGAGACCGTCGCGCTCCTTCGACCAAGCGGTCGCGTCGCCGATGATGACTTCGCAACCGTAGGCCTTCGCCGCGATTTCCAAGCGCGCGCGATCACGCTCCAGGCCGGCCAGCGCCACCTCGGCCCCCTGCAGCTTCGCCATCGCCGCGCAAAGAATGCCGATCGGGCCGGGCCCAAGCACGAGCACGCGGTCGCCGGGCTGGATCGACGCGTTGTTGACCACGGCATTGTAAGCCACGCAGCAGGGCTCGGTCAGCGCGGCCTGCTCCATCGCGAGTTGATCCGGCACATGATGCAGACAACGCGACGGCACGCGCACATAACGTGTCATCGCGCCATCCACCCCGTAGCCAAAGCCCTTGCGATTCGGATCAAGATTGTAGAGCCCGGCGCGCGTGAGCGGGCTGTCAGGATTGATCACGGCCGCCGTTTCACTCACCGCGCGGTCGCCCTCCTTCCAGCCCTTGACCGCGGAGCCGAGCTCGGCGATGCGACCGCCAAATTCAGGGCCGAGCACCACCGGATAATTCACCGGCCAACTGTGCGACGCATGCCACTGATGCAGATCACTGCCGCACACGCCCACGGCCTCGACCGCGAGAATGACATCATTTTCACCCGCTTCTGGCTTGGTGATTTCACGCAGCTCAACACTGCCAGCTTCAGGAGCAAAATTAACCACGGCGGGACTTTTCATATTAAACTTTTTTCACGGCGACATCGCCGTAACCATGCACGCGATCACAGATCAGCCGCAGCGTACCTTCGAGATTGCCATCGGCTGTGCGAAACGCGTCGGCATCCACCGCGAGCGGCGCGCCAATCACGACGAGTGGAGCACCATATTCCGGCGTGCGCACGGCCTGCTCCAGCGTGAGCCCGCCCACCGCCTGCACCGGCACACTCACCGCCGCAACCACTTCATGCAGTTGATCCAACGGGCTCGGCATGCGCCGCCCGCTGGCGGCGATGCCACGACGTTCGTCGTAGCCGATGTGGTGAATCACGTAGTCGCAGCCGAAATCTTCGATAAGTTTCGCGCCGGCCACCATGTCGGGGCAGCCGAGGTTGTCGCCCATCACCTTCACCCCGTAGTCGCGCCCGGCCTGCACAACGCATTTCAAGGTCTCCGGGTGCGCGCGGGCCATCACCACCACATGCGTCGCCCCGGCCTTCGCCATCATCTCGGCCTCGAGATAGCCGCCATCCATCGTTTTCAAATCCGCCACGATCGGCACGTCGGGAAAATTTTCGCGCAACGCGCGCACGCCATGAAGGCCTTCGGCGAGAATCAGTGGCGTGCCCGCCTCTAACCAATCGACTCCGGCGCGCAGCGCGAGTTCAGCCGTAGCCAACGCTTCCTGGATGTCAGTTAGATCCAAAGAAATCTGCACTATGGGACGCATGTGGAAGTAACTGTTTAGTTAACACATCCGGCAGGCGTCAATTACTCCCCCGCGTGATGACTGAATAATCCTGTGCCTGTGCAGGATTTCACTTCATTCGGACTCGAAAACAGCAAGCGACCCTGCCTGCATCAAATCGCATGTCCCAAGTCCCCCTCCCCCTCGTTCCCCAACCCAACCGCGCCAGTCGGCTCGACCAACCGGCCTTCGTCCTCAGCGCCGCCACCGGGATCAGCACGACGGATGCCTTGCTCCCGAGCGCGCACTTTCTGGCCGAACGTCTCAGCACCTGCACCGGATGGGCGTTCTCGCTCAACGCGGTCTCAGATGGAACCTGCATCACGTTTGCCCATGACGCCGGCCTCTCCGCTGAGGCCTATCGCCTGCGCGTCACCCCACAAGACATCACCATTACGTCCGCGACGCCCGTCGGCGCGTTCTACGCAGTGCAAACGCTCCTCCAGCTTTTTCCCCCCGCGGTGTTCGATCATCAACCCCGGCCCGACCTGCCGTGGACCGCCCCGTGCGTCGCCATCGAGGACGCCCCGCGCTTCCGCTGGCGCGGCGTGATGGTGGACAGCGCGCGCCATTTCCAACCCATCACCGCGCTCAAGAAATTCATCGACGTGCTCGCCCAGCACAAAATCAACGTCTTCCACTGGCACCTCGTGGACGACCAGGGTTGGCGCATCGAAATCAAAAAGTATCCCAAGCTCACCGAAGTCGGCGGCAAACGCCGCGAATCCCCGCGCGGACACTTCGCGGTCAATCTCCCCAACGGACACAATCTGGGTGGTGACGGCAAACCCGTTGAGGGCTTCTACACGCAGGACGAGGTCCGCGAACTGGTCGCCTACGCCGCCGCGCGCCACATCAGCATCCTACCTGAAATCGAAATGCCCGGCCACGCGCAGGCCGCTGTCGCCGCTTATCCGGAGTTCGGCCTCCTTGCTGAAGCCAAGCCCGTGAGCTGCAACTGGGGCATCCACGACACTCTCTTCAATACCAAACCCGCCACCCT
>JADLBI010000306.1 GCA_020847775.1 Opitutaceae bacterium | reverse complement strand
TGCGGCCGGCGGCATGCGCTTGGGCCACGGCTTCGGGGCTCCATTTTGCCCAAGTGATTTCGTGACGGGTGGAGGCGGTGGCTTGCGCGGCTTCGGCGGATTGGGGCCAGCCGAACCAAGTGCCGCCGACAGCGATCAGCAGGGCGAGCACGACGCCGGTGCGTTGGCGCGCGGGCTTGCCGTGGGCTTGGCCCATGCGGCCGTAAAGCCACGCGGCCAGCGCGACAAGCACGAGGCCGAAGATGATGTTGCGCAGGGCGGTTTCCTGGCCGGCGGTTTGCGCGGCGAGCACCCAGAGGAGCCAGCCGGCCGTGGCGTAAAGCGGGAACGCCATGAACTGCTTGAACGTTTCCATCCACGCGCCGGGGCGCGGCAGCACCTTGATGGCGCGTGGGAAAATCGAGAGCAGAAGATACGGCGTGGAAAGGCCGAGCGCGATGGCGGTGAACGCGATCAGCGCGGAGAAGGCGGGCAGGGCCAGGGCGGCGGGCAGCGCGGTGGCGAGGAACGGGGCGCTGCACGGCGTGGCGACGAGGGTCGCCAGCAGGCCGGTGAAGAACGAGCCGGTGTAACCGTCGCGCGTTTGCAGGCCGGCACCCGCGCCGGTGGCGGAGAGGCCGACTTCAAAGAGGCCGCTCAAGTTGAGTGCGAAGACGAGGAAGAACACCGCCATGCCGAAGACGAAGCCGGGCGATTGCAGTTGGAAGCCCCAACCGAGCTGCGCGCCGCCGGCCCGCAACGCGAGCAGGGCACCGGCCAGCGCCCAGAACGAGAGCACCACCCCGAGGGTGAACATCAGCCCGTGCAGGACGATCTTGCGCTGGTCGCTGCCGCTTTGGTTGACGAAGCCGAGGATCTTGATGCCGAGCACGGGGAAGACGCAGGGCATGAGGTTGAGGATGAGGCCGCCGAGAAACGCGAGCACGAGCGTGCCGAGACCGAGCGCTGCCGGGGGCGTGTCGGTCGCGCTGGTGGTCGTGGCGCCGACCGCGGCCGCGTTGGCGGTGGTGAACGGCACGTCGATGCGGAGCGCGGGGAGCGCGCCGTCGGCCATCCAGCCGTTGGCGGAGAGGAGCAAGCCGGTCAGGCGCGGGGCGTCGGGCGCGCTGTCAGGCGAAATTTGCAGCGCGAGGGTGAAACTGCCGTCGGCGTTGGCCGTGACGGTTTGCGGCAGATCGTAGCCGACGAGGTTGTCATCGGCGAAGAAGTGCAGATCGCGCGGCGTGTGGCCGTTGGCCTGCGGCTGGACGCGTAGGGTGATGTTCTGGCCCGCGCGCGTGGCGGTGGCGCTCCAACCGTCGGGCATGATGGGTAGGTCGGCAACGATGGCGCGGAGACGCTGGCCCAAGGCGCCGTTGACCGTGGGCGCTTCGGATCGCACGGGCAGGCGCAGCGCCAGTTCGGCGTCGCCGGGGATGCAGGTGTCCTCACACATGAGCCAATCGGTGTTGAGCTTGAGCGTGACGGTGTCGCCGGGCTTGAGATCGGCGGGCGGTGTGATGGTGACGGGCACGAGCAGGTCGCCCTCGTAACCGTTGCCGATGATGGTGCCGGTGTGGTCGCGCAGCACTTTGGGCGCGGGCCAGAGGGTCGGGCCCGCGGTGAAACCCGGGGGCAGCGTCCAGTTTAATCCGGTGGGCAGGCCGGTGCCGGGATTGATCCAATAGGTGTGCCAGTGGGCGTCGTGTTGCAGCCGCAGGGCGACGGTGAAGGGTTGGCCGGGCTGGACGGCGTCTTCAGCGGCGACGAGGGAGGCTTTGACTTGCGCGGAAAGCGTGGCGGCGGTGGCTAGTGCCACCAACAGGAAGAGGGAGCGGAGGAATTTCATTGGGCGGGGGATCGGGAGCAGGGTGTCACAGATTGGCGGGACTTTCAAACGCAGGAAGCCGGGGTTTGGAAAAGCCGCGTCGAGCAGTAGCGGTCGGCGCGGTCGCAGAGGACGGTCACGACCTTGGCCCGGCGGGAAAGTTGGGCGGCGGTGCGCAGGGCGGCCACGACGTTCGCGCCGGAGGAAGTGCCGACACACAGGCCGAATTCGCGGGCGAGGCGGCGGGCCATGACGAGGGCGTCTTCGCTGCGGATGCGTTCACGAGCGTCGATCTTCACGTGGCGCAGCAACGGCGGCACGAAACCGCCGGCGACGCCTTCGATACTATGGCAACAGGGGGCTTCGCCCGAAAGCATGGCGGCCTCGGCGGGCTCCATCGCGACGATTTGCACGTCGGGATTGGTGGCGCGCAATGCGAGGGCGACACCGTGCAGGGTGCCGCCGGTGCCGTATCCGCTGACAAAAGCGTCCACCCGGCCGCGGGTCTGGGTGAGGATTTCCACGCCGGTGTGCAGCTCGTGGTCTTCGGCGTTGAGCGGATTTTCAAACTGCCGGGTGAGGAAATAGCGCGAATCCTCGCGGGCCATCTGATCGGCCAACTCGATGCCGGTGACATAGCCGCGGGTGGTTTTGAATAGATGCAGCTCGGCGCCGAAGTGGGTGATGAGGTGGCGGCGTTCGACGCTCGCGGTGTCTGACATGAGGATTTTGACGCGGTGACCGAGCGCGGCGCCGACCATGGCCAGCGAGATGCCGGTGTTGCCGCTGCTGCATTCGAGGA
>JADLBI010000305.1 GCA_020847775.1 Opitutaceae bacterium | reverse complement strand
CGCGCGCAACACGTCGCCGATGAAGTAGCGGCTCGACGTGTCGCCGGTGAGATGGCACCGCACGCCATCGGAAAAGTGATCGTTGCCCGGCTGTTTTTCGCCCGCGACGCCGGGCGGATCAAACGTGATGGCGATGAATCCGGCGCGCGCGAAATACTGGCAGGGCAGTTGATAGGATGCGAATTGCTTGCCCGAGTGACCGACGGGCACGACGACCGGCGGAAACGGACCGTGTGAATCCAGCGGCAGATAAACCGTGGCGTTTATTTCCCAACCGGGGTGCGATTCAAACAGCACGTTTTCGTAGCGAAATCCGTCGCCTTCGCCGCGACCGACGATGCGCGCGTTGAGCGGACCGTTGATGAACTCGCGCAAGTCGCCGTAATAACCTCGGAATTGGTCACGCGTCCACCGCGCGGACGCTTGCGGATTGCGTTGGTCGCGCGCGCGGCGGGCGGAAAATGCGGCCAGGCCTTTGCGGATGAGTTGTCGGCGAACCATCTGCCGGTCGGGTTGGGCGTGTCGGGGTTCGGACATGATTCAATGCAGCAGGTAGTGCTCGGCGACGGGGATATCGGCCGGGGCGAGATCGCGCGCCAAGAGTTCGGTTGGGCGCACCCACGCGATGGCGGCGTGCTCGCGGCTGGTTGGTGGCGCGGAATCAGCGGCCAGTGCGCATACAAAAGGCATGAGTTCGATGCGGACGGTCGCGTAGTTGTGCACGCATGGCGGTAGTGCTCGGATAACGGTGATGGTGCAGCCGAGCTCTTCACTGATCTCGCGCACGAGCGCCGCGTCGGGGGTTTCACCGGGCTCGACCTTGCCGCCGGGGAATTCCCATTTGCCGCCGAGGTGCTTGCCGGCGGATCGTTGCGCGAGCAGCACGCGGCCCGCGTGCTCGATCAGCGCGCACACGACGGGGATGGGGGTGGGGTTGGAATCAGTCGGTATGATTGGAAAATGGAAATCTGCGCTGGCTCTGCGAAGAGGCGCAATCATACAGTCGTCACATGTCCGATCAAGAACCGGTCATCGAGCTCACCCCGAAAAATCCATTCTCGTGGAAAATCGTGGCGCTGTTTGTCGCCGCGTGGATCGTGGTGTTCGCGCTCGTGTATGAGCTCAAGGCCCCAACGATCCGGCTGCTGCTACCCGCTATCGGTTTTGTCTTTCTGGTCTATCTGGCCATTTGCACCCTCTATCTCCTCAAGAACCGCAAGTAATCCCACGTTATGAAACAAATCATCAGCCTCATCCTCGCCGGCCTCATTCTCGTATGCTTGCTGGTGGCCAGTATTTTTATCGTCGATATCACGACGGTCGAGGGCAACCAGATCGGCGTGAAGGAAACGTGGGATGGCGGGGTGGAGCCAGAACCGCTGCAGCCGAAGACCTACATCCTCTTCCCGGGATTCACGCAGAAGGTTTTCAAATACGACATGTCTTCGCAGGTCTTCGTGATGAACGACGCCGCGATGAACACCTATGGGGAAGGCCGCGGTCGCGACAGCTACCTCGTGCAATCTTCCGAAGGTCAGGACATGCGCATCTCGCTCAACATTCGCTGGCGGCGTGATCCCGCGCACGTCGTCGATCTGCACAAGACCGTGCGCGAAAACGTCGAGGAGAAGATTTTGCGCCCCGAGCTCATGCGCGTCGTCAAGGACAACGCCACCACGCGCACCGCGCTCGACGCCTATTCCGGCGAGGGCTTGGTGAAATTGCAGAGCGATATCTCCAAGGCCCTCATGGCGCCCGATTCCGATCTGCGCAAACGCGGCGTCATCGTGGAAAATTTTGTGATCGAGCACATCGGGCTCGATCCGGCCTACGTCGAGCAGATCAAGGCGCGCCAAGTCGCCGTGCAGGAGCGCCTGCGCGCCATTGAGGAAACGAAAGCCGCCGAGGCGAAGGCCGATCGCGCCAAGGCCGAGGCGCAAGCCGCCTATGAAAAGGCGCTGGTTGACGCCAAACGCGACAAGGAGGTCGGCGTGCTTTCCGCGCAAAAACTTGCCGAGCAGCAGGTGCTCGATGCCACCGCCGCCGCCAAGCGCGTGGAACTCGCCGCCGAGGCCGACAAGAACCGCAACGTGCTCGCCGCCCAAGGCGAACAGGAAGCCGCGTTGCTCCGCGCGCAGGCCATCGAGGCGCTCGGCAAGGCCGAGGCCGAGGCGACCAAGCTTAAACTCGGCGCCTATGCCGCCGAAGGCGCCGACGCTTTCGTGAAGATCGAAGTCTCCAAATCGATGAGCGAAGCCTTCAGGAACATCGACGGCTACCTGCCGCAGGACATGACGGTGAATCTCCTCAGCGACTCCTTCCTCCGCGCGGTCGAATCACTCGTCGGCGGCAAGAGCGCGACACCGGTGAAGCCCTGATTCAGCCCGGGCGGGCTGAAAATCCCTGATGCTAAATTCCCAAAGACAGCGTGCTTTGGGCGCGGCATTTTTTGAAACTATTCCATCACAACCGGGTTATTGAGGCATGAACACCTTCCTGAAAGTCCTCGGCGTCATCTTCCTGTTCCTCATCGCGATGAAGCTCGCGCCGATCGTGCTGGCCCCGTTGTTGTTGGTGACCGGGCTGGCGGCGGCAGGCCTCCTGACCTTTGTGGGCGCGCTCTGGGCCATCGGGTGCGTTTTGCTCGCCGCGGCGGTCCTCCTCACACCCATCTGGCTGCCCATCGCGCTGCTGATCGGCTTCATCATGCTGATCGTCCGCCTTGTGCGCGGCCCGGCTCACGCTTGAGTTTTTCAGGTAGGACGCGTTGTCCCCAACGCGCCGCGGAATTTCCAATCGGCGGACCGGGACAGTCCGCCCTGCCTATTTCCTGAAGGTAGATGTAATGTCCATCAGACTTGAGAGCAGCAAACGGATCAGGATTAGGGTGGGCCGGCTGGCCCCTCAGCCGGCAAAGCGGCCGCGCCACGGCTCCATAGTCCATCAAACTGCCAACGGGTTTGGCCGTTTTGGGATTGGCGTGGGGGAGCGGGCGCGGCTTGCATGAGTGGATGCCTGAAGATGTCCCCGCGAGTGTGATCGCCGATTTGCGCTTTGTCGGCCGCAGCGGCGGCGCGGTCAAGGCGCTGGGAGGGTTCAGAAAAGGCCGGCACACGCTGCCCGATGCGGCCAACGCCACGACCAACGCGTTTCTCGGCCGCCTGTGTGAAGGCGAGCTGACGGAGCAGGCTGAGCAGTTGTTTCAATCCGTGCGCGCCGCGCTCGGTTACAAGCGCAAGGAGATCGCGCTCACGACCAGCGGCCCGCAGGCCGTGCTCTCGGCGAGGGATTTTACCTTCGAGATTTTCTACACGCTCAATCCGGCGAGCCCGGAAAGCTACGCGATCACGCAGACTCTGCTCGATGTGAAGGGCGTCGATCTGTTGCGGCGCGAGGAGTTTAACGCAGTCTTCGCGTCACTGTTCACCGAGTTGTCGTTCACGTTGAAAAAAGGGGTGCGCGTGGAGGCGGTCATTGATGCGATTGAGGGTCTGGACCATGAGACGACGTTGCGCGTCGATTATCCGTCCGACTGCAGCGAGTGCCAGATTTCGGTCGAAGAGGTCGAAGCGCGGGTGCGCTGCACGGGCGCGAGCATCGACATGGTTTTCCCGCGCGCGGGCGCGCCGCGGGAACTGCTGAACGAGTTCCTCGCCGTGCGCAGCGCGTTTCAATTGAGCAAGACGCTGGCGGGATTGATGGAGTAGGTTGCCTAGAATCCGCTCGCACGCCGGCGGGGCATAGTTAAAGGCAGGGTTATGCTATTCGCCCCTTTCCCTGGAGAGAAAGTTTGCCGTCGGTTGCCGCCGCCGCCCGTGACCGCATGGCGGCGGACACCCAACATCGAGGCGCGTTACGCGCTGGATGGCGCGGAGTGGCTCTGGCATCCGGCGCTGCGCGTGGACGAAAATGCGCAGGTGGTTTTTCGGCTAAACTTTCGCAGCGCGCGGGCGGAGAAAATCACCTTGCAGGTCAGCGCGGACCAAGTGTTCGCGCTCGCGCTTGACGGCGCGCTAATTGGGCGCGGGCCGGACACGGGCGAGGCGCATTGCTGGTCGTTCAACACTTACGAGATCACCCTCAAGCCGGGCGCGCATCGGTTGGAGGCGTGGGTGTGGTGGGCGAAGGCGCCAGTGGCGCCGACGGGCCGCGCGACATGGCGGGGCGGGTTTGTCTGCGCGGGTCTGGGCGAGGCCGCGTCGCGTTTCACGACGGGTCAGGCGCCATGGCGGGTCGCGCGGGTCGCGGGAGTGGCGTGGAGCGGGCCCCTGCAGGGGTTTTATCATGTGCTCGGTGGCGGCGCGCGCATGGAGGTCGCGGCGATCACGGACTCGCTGCGGCGTTGGGAGAAACCGGTGAGCGTGCGCCATACGGTCACGACGCACGAGTGCGGCGGAGCGGCGCCGGGTTGGCAGTTGCAACCCGCGCATTTGCCGGAGCAACGGCATGACGGGTGGCGGGGCGGGCGGGTGCGGTGCTTGCTCCCCAGCGCGGCCGTGGCGGAGAAAATCCGATTTGGCGGCGAGGCGGACGAGCGGGCCGTGGCGGGTTGGGATGCGCTGTTGCGGCAGGGAAAGCCGTTGCGCTTGCCCGCCGGTTACGAGGCGACGTTGCTAATCGATACGGATGATTATCTTTGTGGCTATGCCCGGCTGGAGGTTTCCGGTGGCGCGGGCGCGGAGCTGCATTGGCGGTGGGCGGAGGCGCTGTATGAAACGGAAAACACCAGCGGTCCGAAGGGCCCGCGCAACGTGGTCGCGGGGAAATGGTTTTACGGGTTTGGCGACAGTTGGGTGTTCGATGGACGGCACCGTTGGTTGGGCACGCCGTGGTGGCGGTCGGGGCGGTTTTGGCGCATCGATGTGAAGGTGGGGGCGCGGCCGTTGGTCTTGCGCGCGCTGGCCGTGGAACGCACCGGCTATCCCTTGCGCATCGGGGGAAAGTTTGCGTGCGACGATCCTTCGCTCGAGGCGGTGCAGCGCATGGGCGAGCGCGGGCTGCAATCATGCATGCACGAGGTGTATGTGGATTGTCCGTATTACGAACAGTTGATGTATGTGGCGGACACGCGCGTGCAGATGCTGATCAACCATGCGCTGTCGGGTGATGATCGGTTGGTGCGGCGCGGCATCGAGCTGTTCGATTGGTCGCGGGGCGTGAACGGTTTCGTGCGCATGCACTACCCGTCGAGCATTCGGCAGGAGAGCGCGACCTTTGCGATGATCTGGCCGTGGATGCTGCATGACTACGCGCTCTGGCGCGACGACGCGGGGTTTGCGCGCAAACACCTGCCGGGGATGCGCGCCTTGCTGGAAGGACTGACGGCGTGCGCGGATGGGGATGGATTGCTGGGCTTGCCGCCCGGCTGGCTGTTTGTCGATTGGGTGCCAGCGTGGCCGGCGGGCTGGGCTCCGGGGGTGCGCGAGGGGCGGCTTTCGGCATTGGTAAACCTGCATTGGTTGCGCACGCTGCAGTGCGCGGCGGATTTGGAGACGTGGCACGGCGAAGCCGGGTTGGCGACGCGTTGGCGGCGCGCCGCCGGGAAACTGGCCAAGGAGCTGCCGCGGCGGTTTTGGTCGGCGCGGCGCGGATTGTGGGCCGATGACGACTCGCACGGGTCATTCAGCCAGCATGCGCAGGCGCTCGCGGTGCTGGCGGGGCTGCGCGCGCCGGCGTTGAAAAAGTGGTTTGGGGCGGACGCGCCGAAGGCATTGCACCGGGCGACGATCTATTTTCAGCACTATGTGTTCGACGCGCTGGGGCGGATAGGGCGGGGTGGGGAGATTCTGCCCGCGCTCGATGGGTGGCGCGATTTGGTCGCGTTGGATTTGAAAACGCCGCTGGAAAGCGAGGACAAGGGCCGGTCGGATTGCCATGCCTGGGGGGCGCATCCGCTGTATCACTTGCGGGCGACGATTGCCGGCGTGCGGCCGATGGCGCCGGGCTTCGCGCGGGTGCGCATCGCGCCGCAACCGGGCGCGTTGACCGCGATCGACACCGTGCTGCCGCATCCGGGTGGGGAAGTGAAGTTGCGCGCGAAGTTTGCGGCGGGGCGGGTGGACGCCGAGGTCGCGTTGCCGCGCGGGATCAGCGGCGAATTTGTGTGGCGCGGAACAAAACACGCGCTGCGGCCGGGCCGACAGCGCGTGCGAATGTGAACGTCGTCTCGCGGCTCAGCCGAGCATCTCCGCGACCATCGCGCGCTCGTCGGTGAGCTCCTGGTTGGTCGCGGCGATTTTCGCCTTGGCGAAGTCGTCCATCGCGTGGCCGGTGATGATTTCGTAGCTGCCGGGCGTCGTGGTGCGCACGGGCACTCCCGCCCAGACGTTGGCGTCGAAACCGTAGGCGGTCGCGCCCTTGACGGCGATGGAGTGAATCGCGCCGGGCGTCATCAGATCGCGCACGTGGTCAACCAGCGCGTTGGCAGCGGAGGCGGCGGAGGACAGGCCGCGGGCGGCGATGATGGCCGCGCCGCGCTTGCCGACGGTTTCGCAGAACGGACCCTGGAGCCACGCGTCGTCCTTGATGACGACGGCGGCGGGTTGGCCGTTGATGGTCGCCTGCGCGAAGGCCGGGAACATGGTCGGGCTGTGGTTGCCGTAGATGAAAATGTTTTTGACGGCGGTGAGATCGACGCCGGCCTTTTTGGCGAGCTGGGCCTGCGCGCGATTTTGGTCGAGGCGCACCATCGCGGTGAAGCGATCGGGGGTGAGGCGTTTGGCCTTCGACGCGGCGATCATGCAATTCGTGTTGGCGGGGTTGCCGACGACGGCGACGCGGGCATTGTCCGCGGCGACTTCGTCAATGACTTGTCCTTGGGCGGTGAAGATTTTGCCGTTGTCCTTGAGCAGGTCGGCGCGTTCCTGGCCGGGGCCGCGCGGCTTGGCACCGACGAGGAGTGACCAGTTGGCGTCCTTGAAACCGACGCGGGCGTCGTCGGTGAGGATCATGTCCTTGAGCAGCGGGAACGCGCAGTCGTCGAGCTCCATGGCGACGCCTTCGAGCGCCTTCATGGCTTTTTCGAAAGGCACCTCGATGAGCTGGAGGATGACGGGCTGCTCGGGGCCGAACATCTGGCCGGAAGCAATGCGGAAGAGGAGGGAGTAGCCGATCTGGCCGGCGGCTCCGGTGACGGCGACGCGAATGGGTGTTTTCATAAAGGAGAAGCTTTAACCACGAAGGACGCGAAGAACACGAAGGAAAAATAAGACGAAAGGATGTGTTAGTAGTAAAATTTGGGCCAGGATTTCGTGTGCTTCGTGGTTAAGCAAAATCAGGCGAAGCGCGGGGCGAGGGCGGCGTGGGTTTCGCGGATGAGGGCTTCGGTGGTCGGCCAATCGATGCAGCCGTCGGTGATGGAGACGCCGTAGCGGAGCCGGTCCTTCGGTTGGGGGAAGGGCTGGTTGCCGGCCTCGAGATTGCTTTCGATCATCGCGCCCATGATGGAGCGGTTGCCCGCGGCGATTTGGGCGAGCAGGGCGCGCAGGACTTCGGGCTGCAGCTCGGGTTTTTTGGACGAGTTGTCGTGCGAACAATCCACGAGGATGGATTTGAGCAGGCCGGCTTTGGCGAGCTGGGCTTCGGTTTCGGCGATATGCGCCGGGTCGAAATTGGGGCCGGCCGCGCCGCCGCGCAGCACGACATGGCAGGAAGGATTGCCGCGCGTGACGATGGCCGAGGCGGCGCCGTCGAGGTTGATGCCGAGAAACGTCTGCGGTTGGGCGGCGGCCTGGATGGCGTTGAGCGCGGCCTTCAGCGTGCCGTCGGTGCCGTTTTTGAATCCGAGCGGCATGGAGAGGCCGGAGGCCATTTGCCGGTGGGTTTGCGATTCGGTCGTGCGCGCGCCGATGGCCGACCAGCACACGAGATCGGCGATGTATTGCGGGGTGATGGGATCGAGCAGCTCGGTGGCGGTGGGCAGGCCGAGGTCGAGGACTTCGCGCAGGAACGCGCGCGCGGCGCGCAGGCCGGTGGCGATGTCGTGCGAGCCGTCGAGGTGCGGGTCCATGATCAGGCCTTTCCAGCCGACGGTGGTGCGGGGTTTCTCGAAATAAACCCGCATGACGACCATGATGCGGTCGGAAACTTCGCACGCGAGGTCGGCCAGGCGTTGCGCGTAGTCGCGCCCGGCTTGCAGATCATGAATCGAACACGGTCCCACGACTAGGAGCAGGCGGCGGTCGTCGGTGAAAATGATGCGGTGCAAATCGCGGCGCGTGCGTGTGACGAAATCGGCCTGGGTGGCGCTTTTGGGCAGCTCGGCCAGCAAGGCGGCCGGGGAGGGCAGGGCGCGGGTTTCGACGACATTGATGTCGGAGGTGATTTGCATGGAAGGGGTCAGCTTGGCGCGTCCCGGTGCGGCGGGGCAAGTCTGGGGTCCGTCATGGCCCCACTGTTTTAACCTGATAAAAAAAGTGGCCGGTCGCTTACCCCTAAGCGACCGGCCTTTGCTTTCTTAGTTACCCCAAAACTCCCGCTAGGCGGG
>JADLBI010000304.1 GCA_020847775.1 Opitutaceae bacterium | reverse complement strand
GCTGGCATGGAACGATGCGGTGCGAATGACTTCGACCGAGTGGCCCGACATTAACGATTCCTGGCACGACTCGCACGTGGTGAGCGCGCTGGCTGCGCCAGCGACATGGGCGCCGCGGCTGGGAGTGCAGCAGCTGACGGCCACCGGGCTGATTCGGGGGGCGTCGGAGGCGGGGTGGCGCTGGCTGTTCGACGTTGGAGACGTGAGCCCGGCTTTCAATCCAGGTCACAGCCACTCCGATGTCCTATCATTGATGCTCCACTGGACGAACGATGCCATTCTTGTCGATCCCGGAGTCTTGCATTATTCGCCCAACGACGAGCGCCGATTCCTGAGATCATGCCACGCGCACAACGGGCCATGCCTGGCGTCGGAGGATCACACGGAATTCGCGGGTTCTTTCCGCGTCGGCCGATCGGTGGGTGCGGTCGATGTTGCCGTCTCAGAAACGGAAGGGGAGCCGCAAGCTCGAGGGAGTTACTGCTACCCTCGAGGAGTGGCGATCCACCGCCGCCTCAGTGTGGCCGGCAACACCGTGCGCTTGGTCGATACATGGACGTCCCGGTCCGGTCGTCCCATCGTTCCTTGGCTCCGTTTCCTTTGGGCGTTTGAGCCCAGTCAACTCGAGGTGATGTTTCCCCACGTGCAGAGCCTGGTATTTACGACCAAGCCAACGGCCTCGGGCTCCCGATGGGGAGTATCGATGATCGTGCGAGGAGTGGAACGTCCGCGTTTGTCTGTCGGGGAGAGTTTCCGCGCCCGCGAATTCGGTCGGACTGTGCCGGCCACCGAGACCGTGTTTACTGCGAGTTGCAATGGCGCGGAAATCTCGGTGGAAACCTCGATCACCCGGCTGACGCTCGAACCCTGAAATCATTCTATGAACTCGATTGAACCATCTGCGATTCGCGTAGGCATTTGCGGCCTCGGATATGTGGGTCTGACGACGGCGGCCTGCCTCTTGCGGCAGGGCTTTCCGGTGATCGGATACGAGATCTCCGAGCACAAGCGGGCCGAACTCGCGGCAGGCCGCTGTCCGCTGAGCGAGCCAGGGGTGGACATGGCGTTGAACGAGGGGCTTGCCAGCGGCAGGTTCACTGTGGCCGGCGACTTCCGGGCGGACGATTTGCCTGACGTTGTTTTCGTCTGCGTTGGAACGCCCAGCGCGAAGGACGGCAGCACCGATTTGACGGCGGTGCGCAGTGTTTTTTCGCGGCTGGCGGAAATCGCCGCCGGAAGTCCAGCGAAGAGCGTTGACGTGGTTCTGCGCAGCACGGTGCCGCCCGGCACACTCGTTCGGTTGGAGGCGCAGTTCCCAGAGCTATTCGCGCGTTTTTCGATTGTATTCTATCCCGAGTTCCTGCGCGAAGGAACGGCGATGAAGGACTTTGCAGCGCCGCCACAGACGGTGATCGGTCGCACGAAAGGCACAGTCGTGCCGCCCAGTTTGATGCAGCTCTTCACGGCCTTCGACCTTGTTCCGCAGGTGGTCAGCGCGTCCTCGGCCGAGACCCTGAAGATGGCGTGTAACGCCTTTCACGCCCTGAAGGTTTGCTTCGCGAATGAGGTAGGACGAGTGACTGCGACGCTCGGGGGGGACCCGAATGAGGTGATGCGCTTGTTTGTCCAAGACACGGTGCTCAACATTTCGCCGCGCTACCTATTTCCCGGAGGACCTTATGGCGGATCCTGCCTGCCAAAGGACGTGCGCTCGTTTTGCAGCTTGGCCTCGAGAGCGGGAGTCTCGGCGGATGTTCTCAATCAGTGCGAGCTGAGCAACGCTAGTCACCTTCAGTTTCTCGTCGGTCAAATTCTCCGTTTTCAGCCCCGACGAGTCGCTCTGCTTGGTCTCGCGTTCAAGTCAAATACGGACGACCTGCGCGAGAGCCCCAGCTTGCCGATGGCGGGGGCTCTCCTCAGTTCTGGTGTGGAGGTGCGGGCACATGATTTTGCGATCGTTCCGGAGCGCGTCGTGGGGGTCAACCGGGATGCGTTGCGAGACTTGCTCAGGCGGGAAGGAATGACGCTGCAGTCTTCTATGGAGGTGGCTCTCGACGGGGCCGATGTCGCCGTTGTCATGCAGCGGGATTCGCGTTATCACACGGCATTGAAGGCACGGACAAGCCTGACCGTGGTCGATGTTGCGGGTTGGGATCCTCTGGTCCGAATCGCCGAGGCGCCCTAACGCGGCAGAGTTACTCCTCCGCGGGACGCTCAATACGCGTTTTGACGCTTAACAAACGTCAGAAGCATGATCTGGAAGTCGAACCAGAGCGACCAGTTCTCGATGTAGAACAGGTCGTAGCGAATCCGCTCCACCAAACTGGTGTTGCCCCGCAACCCGTTGACTTGCGCCCAGCCCGTCAGGCCCGGGCGCACTTCGTGCCTGGGGTTGTAGTGCGGAATCTCCTGCTCGAATTTTTCGATTAATTCCGGCCGTTCGGGGCGCGGCCCGACGAGGCTCATGTCGCCCTTGAGCACGTTCCAAAACTGGGGTAGCTCATCGAGATTCCACTCGCGCATGAAGGCGCCGATGGGCAGGCGGCGGGGATCGGCCTCGACCGCCCACTGGGCACCCTGGGCCTCCGCGTTCAACTTCATCGAGCGCAGTTTGTAGATCGTGAAGGGCTCGCCGTTGCGGCCGGCGCGGGTCTGCCGGTAGATCACCGAGCCGGGGCTCTGGCGTTTGATGATGAGCGCGAGCACACCCATGATCGGGAGGCTGCACAACAAACCGACGAGCGCGCCGACGATGTCGGTTGCGCGCTTGAGCAATTGGTTGATCAACCGGCGCAGGGGCAGATTCTCCACGCCGAGGATGGGCACGCCGGAGATGGTCTGCATCCGTAAATTGGAAACAAAGATCTGAAAGAGCGCGGGGATGAGCTTGATGGCGATGTAGCGCCGTTCGCAGAGGGCGCTGAGGCGCATCAGGTGCTCTTGGGACAGCGCAAGATCGGCCACGATCACCAGGTCAACGCGTTCGTCGGCGAGAATTGCCTCCGCCTGTTCGATGGGACCGAGCAGCGGCAGACCGGTGGGGGCGGGCTGGCTGATGGCGGTGGCGTCGGGCGCGCGCGCCGGCATCGTGATGGGCGCATCGGTTTGAGTCGGAGTGCTGATGATGCCGAAGGATTCGTAAGGGTGGTTGCGGTCGGCGTGAATCGCCGCGGCTAATTTGCGCGCCTCGGGCGTCCAGCCGACATAGACCACACGCTGCAGGACGCGCTCGCGCCAGTTGGTGCGGGAGAGCCCGGCGAAAAAACCCCAACGCCAAACCAGCATGGCGGCGAGGGTGGTAAGGCAGGCTAGGGCGACAAAGATGCGGGATACCGCGGGTTCGAACTTGAGGGCGAGTGAGATCAACAAAAACAGGCCGAACCAGAACGCCGTACCTTTGGTGACGATCGCCTGCACGCGTTGCGGTCGCAGCAGAATACGCGCGTCGTAGAGCTTGAGATAGGCGTAAGTCGCGACAAAGAGCAGCACGCCGGTCCAGATGAGCGGTTGGTAGAGCTCAAAGGAATTGCCGGATGGCAGGATACCGACGGTGCGCAGGGGAGTTTTGAAGCGCAGCCAGTAGGCGGCGGTCAGCCCCACATAGCACACCGCGAAATCCCCCGCCAACAGCAGAACGAGCAAGAGATTTTGGGTACGAGGGTAGGAGCGTTTGCCGGGCATAGTGGAAGAGCGGAAAGTGTCCGCCGGTTGTCAAAAACCTGTCAAGCGTGGCGGAGTGTGGTTTGGGGGCGTGGTCACCGCGCCAGGCGCCTGTTGCAGCCGGAAGTTGAAGGGCAGAGAGCTAAAGACCAGAGACCAAGGGGCAAAGGATCACGGGACCACAAGACCACGGACTACGGTGGAGGAGCAGGGGATCTAGTCGAAGTTCGGAGAGGAGAGATTGGAGATGGGGCGGAGGGTCGAAGGTCGCTACTCGGAGATCGCAGATCGGAGATTGGATGAAGCGCGGGAGCGGGGAGCTTGCAGCAGGGTGGAGCGGCTTGCCCTCAAGACGCTTGGTGGGCCTGAGGCGGCATCGAAAAGGCGGAGGTCGGCAGCGTAAATTAGCATCTGATACCAAACGCCGCTAGCTAATACACTTTAGGCTGGCGCGCCACCGTTTACCTGATCGGCCAGCCAGGTGTGGATGAGGGAGGAGACTGCGGCCGGGG
>JADLBI010000303.1 GCA_020847775.1 Opitutaceae bacterium | reverse complement strand
AGGTCAGGATTATCCCGGCTGTCTTCCACGATCTGCTCCAAGCCGCCGAGATTCGCACGATACCAGTAGGCGCAAGCTTGGGCAAAATGCGCGCGCACGTTGGACGGATTCCCCTGCATGGCGAGATTGGCATAATTATACATGCCGGCCATGATCCCCAATTCGGCCGAACGCTTAAAATCCGCGATCGCACCTTCGTTGTCATACAATTCCTTGAGGCGTTTGATCCCGCGATTAAAGAACTCAAGGCCAGTCTTGGGCTCCGGCTCGGTCGCGGTCTGCGGACCCATGAGATCGGCATCGGCGATGACTGGCGAGGTTGGCTTTGGCGCGGGTTTGGGTTGGGCAACAACCACCGGTTCAGGCGCGGGCTTGGGTTTTTCCAAGGCCGCCACGACCGCCGACCACGCCAGCGGGCCGGGTTTCCGCTCACTGCCGATCACGCCAAACCACTGTGCCGCGCCGTCGGCATTCGTAAACCAAAGCCCGTCCACGCCTTCGTGTGAATACGATTTCACGACGCGCCAGTTCGTCAGGTTGCTCGATTCAATGACACTCGTGAACAGGTGCATACGCCAAACATCGCCCTCTTTGGTGATCACTTCATCCCCGCTCATGTCCGCATAAACCTCGGGCATCGGTTCCGGATGGATCACTTCGACCGCGCCGGTCGGCCGCACCGTCACGATGAGCGACGGGCCGCGCGCCAGCCAACAATCCCCCACCCAATCAAGCTGATGCAGAGGCGCGTCCACGTTGCCGCCATCAAAGCCCGCAACCTTGCGCCAGACCCCGGTGCGTGGATCGCGCAGGCAAATTTCCGAGCTGATGATGCCCCAGCCGTTTTCCTCGCGCGAAACCGTGCGCAACGCGATCGCCTGCGGCCCGGCGAGATTCAACCGCGCGATCGTCCCCTCGCCGGGAGCCTTGAATTCGCGCGCCGTCCACGCTCGACCATCGGCTGCAGCCAGCAATTGATTCCCATAACCACCGAGCAAAAAACCGGCGGTATTGGCCGCCACGCTGGTCCATTCCTCCGACAGTCCAGGGGACTCAGTGCCGCCACCTGCTAGGTCCACCCGATGCACCTTGTAATCCGCCAGCACCACCGCCGCATGTTCATTGACCGCAATGTCGATTAACTCACCCGTGATGCGCGCCAGCTCCTGTTGCCCGCCTTGCGCATCGCGCCGGATCAAAACTGAAGAGTAACCATCCTCTCCTGGCTCGATCAGCAGCAGCGCGTCCTTTTCTCGCGGCAGCACCCGCACCGGGCGCGCTATGGCCGACGAATAACAGACCAACATTGCAACCCCCCCCAATCCACACCAACGCAATCTAAAATTCATCCGCAGACGCAGACGAATCGCATAGCCCACGTCAACGCCCATGCTCCCAAGGCAATGCCTCCGGCATGCGCATACTTGCCTATGGCAGGATCGCAGTATTTGGTCGTGCCGTGATCCCTTCCCCTAAATTGCGCCTAAGTAAGCCCGTGGTCGTCGCCGTTTCCGCCCCGAATGAAACCCGTTGGGGCTTCACCCAATTTCCAGCCTTCTCCTCGCTACCCGACGGCCGAATCTTGCTCACCTATACGGATGCTCAGGATGCCAGCGAAACCCACGGCGAGCCATCGCCTGCCCGCGTGTCCGCCGACGGCGGAACCACTTGGAGCGATTTTCACGACCAACTCGTGCCCACGCGGCCGCACTTCTCGATCACGCCTTGCTATCACGGTGAATACCTCGCGGTGCCAGCCACCCGTTATCTGAATTTTCGCACCGACTGCATCACTTTACCACCGCCGGTTTCTGAAGGTGACGCCTATGGCATCTTCTACAGCTACCGAGTGCGCGATTTGCCAGCGGCTAATCAGGCTTGGTTCAGCCAGCTCGACGCTTACCGTTGGACACCGTCCACGCGGGCGTGGCATCGCGATACCACCCGCTATGCCGAATCGGGGCTCCTCACTTGGCGGCGCCATGACAGCGATGTGTTGCCCCGCACGTTCCTCGAGCGATCCGCGCTTCAACACAGGGGCGAGTTATTCTACGCCGATTATCGCGTGCGCTACTCGACCCCAGACGGACACTACCCCGGCAAAGGCGGCACCAATCTGATGGTGTCCTCCGACAACGGTCGCAGTTTCTCCCCCCGCGCAATTGTCGCTCTCGATCGCGCGAACTACGACCTCTACGGTGAACCCGCATTGGAACAAACCACCGATGGCGGCCTTGTTGCTGTTATGCGCAAGACCGACCAGAACCAAAAACCCATGGCGATCGCCTATTCGCGCGACGCGGGGCACACGTGGACCGCACCGGAGGATTTCTGCACTTTCGGCGTATTCCCCTACCTCCTGCGCCTGTCGTCGGGTCCGTTGCTCGTGAGCTATGGCCGACCCGGTGTCTGGCTGCGAATTAATCCGGACGGCAATGGCCGCAACTGGGCCGATCCAGTGTGCATTCTCCCCGGCGATCCCGCAACCTTGCACCATCATTCTTGCGGCTACACAAGCATGCACGCGCTGGGGCACCGCAGCTTTTTACTGGCCTATTCCGACTTTGATCACCGCGACGCCGACGGCACCCCGCGCAAGGCCATCATCAGCCGTCGCATCGATCTCGTAGATTAAGCCGTAGCCATTTTTAACCACGAATGGACGCGAATAGACACGAATGAAAAGGCAACGAAGGGTCTCTCAAGATGGATAATCCAAGTGAAGATCCTAATAGTTCCTCCTACCATTCCTCGCTCGTCCCTCGGATTCGTGTGAATTCGTGGCCATTCGTGGTGCTGAACTGAATTCCACAGTTAAGCCTATTCGACGTTGGCGATCTGCTCGCGCACGCGGTCGAGTTCGTTTTTGATTTCGATCACATGGCGGGCGATTTCCAAGTCGTTCGCCTTGCTCCCGATCGTGTTCACTTCGCGGCCGATCTCCTGCAGGATGAACTCCGCCTTGCGACCAATCTCGCCGTTGGAACGCAACAGGGTCGTAAATTGCGCCAGATGGCTGCGCAGCCGCGTGAGTTCCTCCGTCACATCGCACCGTTCGGCAAAGAAGGCGATCTCCTTGAGCACGCGCTCATCGTTCAAATCCAACTCGAGGCCGCTGTCGGCCAATCGTCTTAGCAATAGGTCGCGGTAAGTCGGAGCCACAGTGGGAGCGCGGGCGGCCACGGCCTCGCCCAATCGCGTGATGACCGTCAGCCGTCCAAGAAAATCAACCAACAGCGCCT
>JADLBI010000302.1 GCA_020847775.1 Opitutaceae bacterium | reverse complement strand
CGCCTCCGCGCGGTCGCCAACCCGCGGGATCCCGAGCAGCATCGGGATAACTTGATTGGGCAACACCCATGCGGCGAGCAACCAGGGCAGCATCGCTTTTTTGCCACCCATCGTCGCCATTGTTTGGCGCAAATCCCACGTGTGTTCCGGCCAGGGGAAATTCGGCACCTTGCCTTTCATCGCGTCGGCGGAGATCACCGTCTTAACCCCGCCGATGCGCATGCTCGTTTCCAGCGCGGCGCGTCCAGCCGTGAAGTTGAGATTCACCGGCACCTTCCCCGCGCAAGCCACGGCAAGATTGGCGATAAAAGCGCCAGCCCCCGGAGGCAGCACAATGCCCACGCGGTATTCCGGCACATGGCGACGGATGTGTCGCGAAAGTGCCGCCGCCGCCGCCAACAATTGCCCGGCCTTGACCGGTCGGCGCTCCATCGTGCGATCGATCACCTGCAAATGCCACGGGTGTTTCGCGAGGGCTCGCACGCACTCGCGCGCTAGGTGCCGGCGCAACACCGGTCGTTGCTCAAACGCCTCGGCACCGAGATCAAGCAGCGTCTTGCGCAGGAACCCCGGATCGGCTTTTTCCGCCGGGATCGGTTCGCCAATCGCGACAAAGACCGGCGTCCGCATCAAGCGCGGCGATTTCCAAAGGTAAGTGTTGCCCGCGAACGAAAACACCGAGCCCCAAATGCCGTCGATAAACGCGGGGATCACCGGCACGTTGGCCCGGCGTGCCAACACCTCGAAGCCGCGCTTAATGCCCATCAACTGCCCCGTGCGCGAGATATGCCCTTCCGGGAACACCGCCACGACCTCGCCAGCCTGCAAGGCCTTGAGCGCAAGTTTCATCCCTTCGGCCGCATGCTCACGGCTGACCGAGATTGCCCCACTCCAACGAAACACACGCTCGAAAAACCAGTGCGTGCGCAGGCCCTTGTAGCCCATGAAGCGAATCGGCCGCGGGCAGGCGAGCTGCAGCAGCACCGGATCCACGTAGGACAAATGGTTCGCCACGATCAGCACGCCACCACGGGCGGGAATGCGCGCCGGGTCAAAGGCGCGCACTCGGTAAAGCAGCCGCGCGATCAACGTCGCAATTATTTCCAAGCCTCGGGGCAGATAGGAACGCTGGGGGGTAAGCATCTGGGGCAAGTGCTGCGAAGAAGGGCACCCAGTCGGGTGATTTTTTCAAAGCTTTTCGACTGGTTCGGTGAAATGTGAATCAGCGCTCATCGAGCCCGGCCACCGAGGAAGTCCTATCGTGTAGCGACAGACTGGGCCAACTGCTTCAACTCGCGCACGTCACGAGCAAGCGCGCCAAAACCACCGGGGAAATCCACTTCAAGCCGACGCGTGTCATGCCGGTGGCGCGACACTTCCCGTTGCGCGCACTCGATCGCCAGCGGCAAGCTCGGTCGCGAGGTGCCGTAAACACGTAGTTTGAGTTCCGCACGCGTGTAGGGCGGGCGTCCGTTCTGTTGCCCGGCGATCCACGCCGCTTCAGTGACGCTGGCGTCGCGTCCGCACAAATACCAGCCCTCGATTGCCGGCACCGCCAGCCCGATGCAACGCAGCACCCGCGAGCGCCCGCGCGCCGGGGGCAGATTCTTGGTGGCGCGCCGGAATGTAGCGCGCAACTGGCACAACCGGCACTGGGGGTGAAAATAACCGTTGGCCTCATGCTCGGCGGAGTGAACCACTGAGTCGTCGCTATCCACCACCACGATCAGGCCGTCGGCATCGGTTCGGAAGTGCAAATGCCGGATAATCGGAGGCAGCACCTGTGCGACGTTGGGCCAGCCACGCGCGCGCAAATTAGGCTGCACACGTTGCACCTGTTCACCCAGCACCGCCTCGGCCAGCAACCGGATGCCAGCCTCGTCCGCGGGCGATTCACTCAGGAGCGCGAGCTTCATGCGACATGTCCGAGGTGTAGGGCGGGGGCGCCGACCCCGCCAAGGAAAAGGTGTTTCGCCACCAAGGCGGGATCAGGCGATCCCGCCCCACAATTTCCCATTCCGGAGCGAATTGAATGCATCATCATCATTCCTCCGGCACCCCGCCTAGGATACCGCTAAACCAAATATCGCCCAGCGGGCCTTCGCGCAGCAAGTCCGCCAAATCTTCGCGGTCGGACAGCCGTTCGAAATGCGCCGAGGTGCCGTGCTTTTGGGAAATGATGACCTCCTCTGGATGGTCTTTGAACAAATCCAGCAGGTAGGGCGAATGCGTCGTCGCGATGACCTGCGCCGGCGGGCGGTCTTCCTGAAAATCGGCCGGATAGCTGAGCCGATAAAGCATATCGCGCACCTCGCGCAACATGCGGGGGTGAATGCCGCGGTCGATCTCCTCGATGCACACGATTGCGGGTGGCGCGGGATGAAACGCCAGAAACAACATCGCCAGCGCGTAGAGTGTTCCTTGGGACACATTGTCTGCCGTAACCAAGCCGGAAGCGTCACTCAATTTGAGCGCTAGTTGGACGGTGGCACCCGCATGGCGAAATTCCATCGCGGCAAACTCCGGCATGAGTCGCAAGACCTCCGCCTGCAACCGCTCGAATGATTCCGGGTGATATCGCTGCAGATTTGCCAACACCACCGATAGATTCGCGCCGTTGGATGCGAGGTCCAGGCTGTCGGTCAGCGTGGCGCTCTCCGCCATCGCGTAATGGTCAAACAAATAGGCGCGAATACCATTGATTCGATGCTTCAGGGAAGCCAGCCCCGCTGGATCCACCCCCAAAAATTCCACTTGGTCACAAATCATTTCGGACGCACAAGACAGGCGCGCCACCGCGGTCTCATGAGGAGCCGTGAAGCGAAACTCGATCACCGGCCCCCGTCCGTGGAATTCACTCGGCGGCTTGGTTTCCCCATTCAAGCGCGACAAGGTTCGCAACCTCAGCAACGACTGGATCAGGCTCGTCTTGCCGCTGCCATTCGGGCCGACCACGAGGTTAAACGGCTGCAGAGTCACGCGCGCCTCGCGCAGCGCCTTGAATCTCCGAAAATCAACGGAAACGATCACACGGCTACTATGCGACAGAAACGACCGGCGACAAGGCCTTCTGTGCGGCTTATTTGCCGAGCAGACGATTCAGCAAATCGCCCGCGCCGCTTTGTTCGACGGCGAGGTTGATGAGCGCACTTTGGAGCGCCGACGTGTCGGGCCGGAGCAAAGTGCCGCCCACCCGCAACGGCAACATACAGGCGGCATAGCCCAAAGCATCGGGCTCGGCCGCGAGCACATGCAGATATTGCAGGGCGCGACCGGTGCGCCCGCGGGCTTTGAGCTGTAACTCTAGCGCAAACGGCTGTTCCAACCAATCCGTGTCTGTGACGGCCGTGAGCGAGCCCTGACCAGAGAGCCGCATCTCTGGCGCGATGAGCGAAAAATCGCGCAAGGTCGTGGCCAGGGTGTCATCGCGCGCGATCGAAACCGTCAACTGATCGTAGGCGATCGCCGTGAGCTGCCTGGAAAACTCACTGACCGCTTGCGCCTTGTTGGCAAAACTCTCGGCATCTTTGCCACCTTTGCCAAACGCGCTCGCCACGTTGCCGAGAAACGCGCCGACGGCTGCGATCCTACCGGCTTGCTCCACTTTCGCCGACACGTCCGCGGACAACAAACGAAATACGCCGCCCGAGCTCGACAGCTTGGCGTCGCCCCTCGTCTGACCGAGCAGATCGATCGGATTGCGGCCATGCCCGACGAGTTTTGAATCCAAATCAAAACGCCCCTCGATCTGGGGGGCGCGTGTCTGATCAAGCGCGCGGAATATCGGTCCGGAATCGAAGTCCTTAAGTTTAAGCTCAGCCTGTAGATCGTAGGGCTGGCGCTGGCGTGAATTGAAATTCACCGCGCCCTGTAGACCAAGCGTGCCTGATTCACCGGCGCCAGCCTTGATGCCGTCGAGCTTTAGTTCGCCAGCCTCCAATCGCACCGTGCCGCCGACATCGCGCAATTCAAACTGCGGCGTATAGAAAAGGGATTTCAAATCGAGCGCCACTTCGCCGGTCCAGCCCTGCCAAAACGGCGCGGAATCCCCGCCATCCGAGGTCGTCGTGGGCGCAGCCGCGGGAGTCGCCGACAGCGCCACGGCCAGCAACTGCATGTCTTCCACGTAAACCTGCCCGCCGCCGAGCCGGGCGTTGAACTGGCGTCCGGCCTCGGTGAATTCTAGGGTTCCAGCAAGGGCGAGATCGGAAACCCGATGCGGATTCGCCACAGCCACAGTCAGCGGCAGTTCAAATGTGATCTTGCCGGTGGCATCGCGGGAGGCCCGCAGCGTCGAGGTGATGGCGGGCAACGTCTCCGCTGGCGTGATCAAACCACTCGCCTGCACATCCGCCCGCAGTTCTTGGGTATTGCCCAAGACGGCGGAGAACTCAGTCGCCACCGCGCCACCGGTCAAAGCGAGCATGCCAGCAGCCAGTGGTTGCTGGCCCAGCGCCACTAGATTCAGTTTCACCCGCCCGGCGGCTTTCATTGCCTGACCATCCGCGGGTGTGCCGCCCAAGCGCAACTGAGCCGCGACGATGGATTCACCGCGACTCGACAACTCGAAATGTTCCACCGTCGCCTGCCAGCCCTGCGGATTATAATCTGCGGCGAGTTCGGCGGAAATATCCGCCGACGCGAGCAGGGGTTGGGAGTCCAGCGTCACCTGCCAACCTGCGACCCGCAGCGGCGAGATTGTGCGCAATGCCATGCCACCGTCCCGCGCCGCGACCACTACCTGTCCATTCAAGCCACTGCCGTTCAAATCCAGCCCGTCCAGCGCGGGCTGAATCCAAGCCAACGGCACGCCAGTCAACCCAACGGCGAGCAACTCGCCCTGCGGGTCCGCCACTTTCAAGCGGCCGGTCGCGGCATCGAAAGCAAACGACTGCAAGGCACGGACACTCAGCACCGGGACGGTTTGCGCGAGTTCGAGCTCCAACTTCTCGACCCGTGTCGCGCGGTCCCGCTGGGTGAGATCGAAATCACTATAAACCGTGACCGCACTCATATCACTCCAGCCGGGAATCAACGTTTCCAAACGGCTCACCGTGGACTTGATTCGGCCGGCGGCGTGGATTTCGGCAAAGGCGGGATCCGTTTCAAACATGCCCGCGCCCACCGCTTCGAACGCCGGGAGTGAACGCCCGAGCGTAAACGGCGCAACATCGGTATCACGCATATCGAGCCGCCACACCCCGCCGAGCCGGGCACTGTTGGTGGGAAAGTTGGCTTGCGCATCCAGCAACCGTTTGCCGACGGACTGCAAAGTAAGCGCGTAGTTTTCGCCACCGCTCACCCGCGCGGCCGAAAGATCGGCGCTCAACTGCACGCCCTGCGGAAAGGCCGGGCCGGAAGCTTGCGCGTTCAGGGCGAGCGCCAGTTTCGCAAACGTGCGCGGCGAATCCATCACCGCGCGCAGGCCGCCACTCACCTCCAGTAAGCTGACCGGCGAAGTCTCACCGGGAATCTCGGTGCGCGCGGTCAGGATGAAATTACTCTCGGAACCAGCCCGCAGGCCACCTCCCACCACGCCAACCTTCAGTTTCAGGGGGGGCTCGCCTGGGCGACCCGGCAGAATCACGATGCCATCCAACACCGCGCCATCCAAGGTTAGATCAATGGGCAAGCTGAGACGGGAGAAAACCCCTTGAAAAAGCGCTTTCAATTCCATGCCGGAAGACTGCGCGTGGGCGGAAGCGAGCAGGGCAAACTCCGGGCTGGGTTGGAAACCGCGGGCGGTTTCACGCACCGCGGCGTATTGCGTCAAATCCAGCGTCCACCCGTGCGCCACCAGGCGTGTAATGCCGAGGCGACCACTCCACGCGGCGGGCAGCACGGGCAGATCGACCTCAAGCGCGGGTAGAATAAACACCGCGCCATCGTAGGTGGCGCGCCAACCGCGCACCTCCGCTCCACCCCACCCGATCCGCACGCTTTGCAGCTCCGCCTGATATTCGGGAAGGGCCGCGAGGACCCGACGTGCCAGCCAGGTCTGCACCGGGGCCAAACAAAGCGAGCCGATGCCGATCAGCACCAAGCACAGGACCGCCAGCAGGCATTTTTTCCACGGGGCATTCATGGTCGCGGAAATGACACCGCAATTTGCGGAGAGTTGCGATGTCCGAATAATTTCTCGCGGCGTCGCGCGAGTTAGCCCGCGATCAAGGGATCGGCCTGACCTATCGCCTTGCGCAGCGAAGCCAGGGCAACGTTGTAGCGGTAGAGTGCCTGCAGCTGGTTAAGCTTGGCGCGGGTGAGTTCGACCTGACTAGTGAGCACATCGAGTTGGGTAGCCGTGCCGGCATTGTAGCGGACGTTCGCCAAGCGCAGCGCCTCGTCAGCCTGGGCGACGACTTTGCCGGAGGCTTCGACCAGCTCCCATGCCTCGGTCAGCGAGGAATGGGCGCGGCGCACCTCGACGTCGATCGCAAGCTGGCTCTCCTCCAGCGCGAGCTTGGTCTGCATAAGGCGGGACTTGGCCTGCACAACGCGGCCCGCGGTAGCGCGACCGTCGAATACATCCCATTGCGCCTGAAGACCGAGCGTCCAGCCATCGAGCTTGTCTGACCATCCGCTGCCCGGGCCGCCGCGCGCCCAATCATAGCGACCAAAGGCGGAGACTTGGGGACGTGCACTCGCTCGACTCGTAATCACCTGTTCCTCACCCGCGGCCTCGAGTTTCACGAGACGCTGCAATTCCGGGCGATTCGCACGGGCGGCGGCAATAGCGTCGCGCAGCTCCATGGTATCGTGCCCATTGACAGCGAGATCGCCCACGAACGACGGCAGGCGCGTGGCCTGATCGGCCGCGGTATTGGAGAAACCGAGCACCTGGCGCAGTTCCTCAATGGCGAGGCGGTAGTTGTTGCGCGCGGTGATGAGATCGGGCTGGCCGTTGGCGAGCGCGACCTGGGCGCGCAGCACCTCGAAGTTGGAGATGGAGCCGGCCTCATAGCGGTTTCGCGCGTCATTGAGTTGGCCCTCGAGTAGTTTGATATTCTCCCCCTGCACCGTCACCTGCTCCTGCGCGAGCAGCACACCGTAAAACAAAGTGCGCACGGCAAGGAGCTGTTCATTAATGACGCCTTGTAGTTCGAGCTCGGCGGCCTGCTTCGCGAGTGCCGCGCCGCGCGTGGCCGCGGTGACTCCCCCACCGGCGTAGAGCACCTGTGTGGCCTGCACCGCGACGCCCCAGTTCTCGTTCTGGGCGGGAAAGGATTGGGAGATTTCCTTGGCGTTGCGGGAGAGGCTGCTCGTCACCGCGACGTTGGGCACCTGACTGGCGCGGATCTCGACTACCACCCCGTCCTGCTCGCGAATGCGCTCCTTGGCCTGCCGGATGGCGTAGTTGTTGTCCAAGGCGAAGAGCAGCGCGTAGTGCAGGCTCAACTCCTCGGGCACGACGTAATTCGGATCAGGTTGGCCGTCGCGTTGGAACGGCGCGGGCTGCCCTAATGAAATTGAAGCGAGGCTGAGCAGCGTGCCCCACAGGGCGATTGAGCGATATTTGGTCATGGTCGAAGCGGTTGAATTATCCGGCAACAAGGTCGGCCGAGGGTTCCACGCGGCGATCGCGCGAATGATCGCGGGCCAGCAGCACATAGTAGGCCGGGACGACAAACAGGGTGAAGAACGAGCCCACCGCCATGCCGATTACCAGCACGTAGCCGATGCTGTTGCGGGCCGCGGCGCCGGGGCCGGAGACGAAAATCAGCATGATGTGGCCGAACACCGTGGCCGCCGAGGTCATGAGCACCGGGCGCAAGCGTGTGGCCGCCGCCTGCCGGATGGCATCCAGCTTGGCGAGCCCCTGCTCTTGCAGCGTATTCGCGAACTCGACGATCAAAATGCCGTTCTTGGAAATCAAACCGACGAGGGTGATCAGACCGATTTGCGAATAGATGTTGAGTGTGGTCGCCCCGAGGAAGATCGGCAGCATCGCGCCGACAATCGCCAGCGGCACAGAGCCCAGGATGATGATGAACGGGTCGCGGAAGCTGTTAAACTGCGCGGAGAGCACAAGGAAGATCAATATGCCCGCGAGCGCAAAAGCTTGCCACAGCGCATCGCCCTCATGCCGCAATTGGCGCGAGCCGCCGGCGTAGTCGATGGAGTATCCGGCCGGCAGAATCTCGCGCGCCTTGGCTTCGAGTTTCTTCAACGCCGCATCCACATCCGGACCAACGCCCGAGATTTTGACCGAGTTGAGTTGCTGAAAGCGGTTCAAGGTGCGCGGCTGCACCGTCTCCTTGAGCGTGGCCACGGTGGAGAGCGGGATGAGCCGCCCCTGCGGGCCGCGAATGTGGTAGTCGAGCAGCTGGGCGGCGTTGAGGCGCTCGCCGCGCTCGACCTGCGGGATGACGCGGTAGCTGCGGCCGTCGTTGAGGAAGCGGTTGACGTAGCCGCCGCCGAGCATCGAGCCGAGGTCGCTGGCGACCTCGGTAAGGCTGAGCCCCATCACTGCGACCTTGTCCTTGTCGATCACGATTTCCACCTGCGGCAAGTCGTATTTGAGGTCGCTGTCGGCGAAGAAGAACGTCGGCATGCCGCCACCCGCGTTAGCTTCGGTGTTGGCGTAAAGCACCAGTTGGTTGGCGAATTCCTCGATCTCCGAATGGTCTGCGGTCGAGCGAATCACAAACTCGATCGGCATCGAACCGCCCGAGGGCAGCGGATCGGGTGTCGTCACAATCAGGTTGATGCCGGGCACAGCCGCGGCGGGCCCCTGCAGAGACTGTTCAATCTGCGTGGCCGTGCGTTCGCGCTCCGACCATGGTTGCAACAGCAATCCCGCAAAGCCGAAGGTCGCGCCGGTGATCTGGAACGAATAGTCGTATTCCGGCACGGATTCGAAAATCCGCTGAATCTCGTTCGCGTAAATCATGTTCTGGTCGATCGTCGCGGTCGGCGAGGGCAGCAGAATGCTAAACACGATGCCCTGGTCCTCCTTCGGCGCGAGTTCCTCCTGAATGAACATCGGATTGGTGAACGGCAGCAGCAGCAGCACAAGCATGGTCGCGCCTGACAGCACGTAGGGCAGCACCGGGAAACGGCGGCCAAGCAGGAACTCGAACATCAGCGTGAATGCCGCGCCCAACAGGAAGATGGCGAGCATGGCCACCGCGATGCCTCCGATGACGGAGGCACTGAAAACCGCCTTGCCGAAAATCAGCGACGCGACGAGCACGGCCATGATCCAGAATGGGATCCACAGCACCGAGGCCACGAGTAGCAGCGGCCATGACATGCGGCGATCCTCCCGGGTGCTGATGATCAGGCCGACCACATGATCATAGCGCACGCGCAATTTATCAAACAGATGGTTCGTCCAGCCCGTGAACCCCTTTTCCTCGTCCGCGGCGTCCTTGAGCAGATAAGCGCTCATCATTGGCGAGAGGGTTAGCGCGACGAAACCGGAGACCACGACCGCGCCGGCGAGAGTGAAGGCGAATTCACGGAAGAGCGCGCCGGTGAGGCCGCCCTGGAAACCGATCGGCGCATAGACCGCGGCGAGCGTGATCGTCATGGAGATGACCGGGCTCACGAGTTCGCGCGCGCCGAGGATGGCGGCGTCGATTTTGGAGCGGCCCTCGCGAATGTGACGTTCGATATTTTCGACCACCACGATCGCGTCGTCCACCACGATACCGACCGCGAGCACGATCGCGAGCAGGGTCAGCAAGTTGAGCGTGAACCCCATCACCAGCATGATGAACAGCGCGCCGATGAGCGACAGCGGCATCGCCACGATCGGGATGAGCACGGAGCGGAACGAACCGAGGAAAAGGAAAATCACAATCGCCACGATCAGGAGCGTCTCGCTCAAGGTGGTGACGATTTCTTTGAGCGCGTCGTCGATGTATTTCGAGCCGTCATAGCCAATGCCCATTTTCAAGCCGACTGGCAGATCGCGCTCGATCTCTGGCAAAACATCGCGCACGCGTTTGATCACCTCGATGGTGCTATCGGTCGGCAGCACCCAGATGCCCATGAAGGTCGCGGTTTCGCCGCCGAAGCGCACTTCCTCGTCGTAGCTCTCCGCCCCGAGCACGACCTGCGCAACGTCCTGCAAGCGAATCAAGGTGCCGTCGCGATTGGCGACGACCATGTGTTTGAATTCATCAACGTTCTTGAGATCGGTGTCGGCCACGAGGCTGACACTGAGCATCGTGCCCTTGGTCGCCCCGACCGCGGCGAGCGCGTTGTTGGTCGCGAGGGCATTGCGCACCTCCGCCGGGCTGATGCCGTGCGCGGCGAGCTTGTCGGGTTGCAACCAGATGCGCATGGCGAACACGCGCCCGCCCAGCACATCGGCCTTCTGCACACCGGCCACCGCGGACAAACGCGGCTGGACCATGCGATTCAGGTAATCGGTGATCTGGTTCTGGCTCAGTGTATCCGAATAAAAGCTCAGATACATCGAGGCGAACTGGCTGTCGGCTGTCTCAACCTCGATCGTGGGCGTCTCGGACTCCGGCGGCAACTGGTTGGCGACTTGGTCGATCTTCGCGCTGATCTGCGCCAGGGCGGCGTTGGTGTCGTAGTTGAGCCGTAGGTAGACTTTGATCTGGCTCATGCCGGCGCTGCTGGTGGACTCGATGTAATCGATGCCGTCGGCGCTGGCGATGACGCGTTCGAGTTGCGTGGTAATATAACCGCGCACGGTGTCGGCGCTCGCGCCAAAATAGACCGTGGTGACATTGACCACCGCGCTGTCGCTACGGGGGTATTGCCGCGTATTGAGCTGGAAGTAACTGATGAGGCCGAGCACCAAAATGACGATGCTCAAGACCACCGATACGACCGGCTTGCGGACGAAAAGGTCGGTAAACCGCTTGTTAGCCATGTGCGTTGGAATTAGGCGTTAAGGCGTGAGGCGCGATCAGGTATTGGCCGGCTGCGGCGTGGACGAACTGGGCAGCTTGATGTTCTCGTTTATTTGCACGGCTTGGCCGTTGCGGAGTTTGAAGACACCCGAGGTCACGACGACCTCCCCTTCCTTCAATCCGGAGGTGACGCCCACAAAATCCCCGCGGGTCGGCCCAAGGGTAACGAAGGATTGGCGGACTCCGAGGTAATCATGGCCTGCCTGATCCTTGATCTTTTCCACGATGAAAACCGAATTCCCATAAGAGGCGTAGTGCACGGAGGTGGCCGGAACGGCGACGATCTGCGTCTCCTCACCCAAGGATGCCTTGATTTGCACAAACATGCCGGGGCGCAGCTCGCCCTGTGGATTTTGAAGGGTGGCCTGCACGGCGATGTTGCGCGTCTGGTCGTCCACCACGGCGTTAATGGCCGTGAGTTTGGCGGCAAACTCCCGTTCGGGAAACGCATCCACCAGCACCTTCACCTCACGGCCGGGAGCCAGCTGCGGCAAGGCGCGTTGGGGCACGTTGAAATCCACATACAACTCGTCGAGTTTCTGCAATGAAACCAGTGGCACCCCACGGCCGATGAACTGGCCAATGTTAACTTGCCGGATGCCGAGATAGCCACTGAACGGCGCGCGCACCTGTTTCTTGGCGATCTGCGCCTCCAGTGCCGAAACCTCGGCCTGCGCCTGCAAGAGTTGCGCCGTGGCGGTGTCGGCATCGGCCTGGCTGATGGTGCTCTTGGCCAACAGATCGTTCGCGCGGTCGCGTTGCAACGCGGCGAGATGGCTACGGGCCTGCGCGGCCGCGAGCTGCGCCTCCTCGACGGAGGTGTCGAGTCGGGCGATTATGTCGCCCTCCTTGACGGTTGCGCCATTGGCCGCCGGGAAATCAACCAATACACCTTCCGCGTCGGCGCTGACCATAATGCCCTTAATTGGGCTCAGGGTGCCGATCGCGCTGGCAGTCGGCTGCCACTTCATGACTTGCGCGGGCTGGGTGGTGACTGATGCGGGCGGCTGAGTATGGGTGACGGACATCGCCGTCTTGATTTTTGAAGCCTTCGTGGCGCCGAGAAACAACACGATCAGCGTGAAGCCGCCGATGGAGAAGAGCAGTTTTTTGAGCATGGGATATCGGATTAAAAGTGGTTAAGCAGAAGGACTTGGGCGGCGATTGCAATCCGGCGCGTGGCGCAGCACCTTATGCAGCAGCCCGACCAGCGTTTTGCGTTCCTCCACGGTCAACGGCTGCATGAGCGCCGCCATCAATTGAAAATGCTTGGGCAACATGCTGCGGATGAGCGTATTGCCAGCCGGGGTCAACACCACCGACATCATGCGGCGGTCCTCGAGGTTGGGCTCGCGCCGCACCAAACCATCGCGCTCCAGAGTGTCGACCAGTCCGGTCATGGTCGCCCGGGCCACCCCGGCAGCATCAGCCAGCTCCGCGGGCGTGCTACCGCCCACCGGCCCGCAAGCGCGGGCATTGGCCGCACGGCCCAATAACATCAGCACCCCGAACCGGCCGGAGGAAATTTGGTATTCGGCCAACAGCCCCTCGATCACCGCGTGGACCTCGTCGCTCGTTCGCAGCAAATTCAGATAGGCCTCACAGGCCGAAGGGTCCAGATCGGGAAACTCCTTGGCCGCCTCCAAGAGGCACTCATAGCGTGGCAAATCTTTGAGCAATAGTAACGGCATTAGCGGAGGAATAGAATTATCAGGCGGCTGACAGTTAGGTGGCTAATGATGTTTTCAAGCGCGAATCTTCGTTGTTTCGGAAATCCGCGCGACAAGGCGACAACTCCGGCGGATTGGCCTTTCCAACCCGCCGGCTGGGAAAGTTAAAGCGACTTTGCCGCCGCCACCAAGGCCTCGGCTGTGATACCGAGCTCCTTATAAACGACAGGGCCGGGCGCGCTGAGACCGAAACGGTCAATGCCGAGCACCTTGCCCTGCGGGCCGACGTAGCGGTGCCAGAGCGCGGTTACCCCGGCCTCAATCGCCACGCGACGCTGGCAGGACGAAGGCAGCACGCTCTCGCGATACTCCACCGGCTGGCGATCGAACCGTTCCATCGAGGGTAGAGAAACGACGCGCACCCCGGCTCCGAGCTCCTTCGCCGCCGCGACCGCGAGGCTCAGCTCCGTGCCTGTGGCCAGGAGAATGTGGGTCAGCGGCGCGGTTTCGCGCACCGACACATAGCCGCCCTTGAGCACGCCGTTACGACGCGTCTCGGCCGGGATTTCGTTGAGCAGCGGCACGGCTTGGCGGCTGAGCGCGATCAGAGTCGGCCCCTCGGTGCGGGCCAGCGCGGCCGCGAAAGCGCCAGCCACTTCCTCTGCATCGCCGGGGCGAATAACCTCGAAACCAGGGATCAGGCGCAGCGCGGAAATCGTCTCAACGGGCTGGTGTGTGGGGCCGTCTTCGCCGACACCGATGGAATCGTGCGTGTAGATGTAAACGACCGGGATCTTGGCCAGCGCGGCCAAGCGCATCGCGGGGCGCGAGTAATCGGCGAACACCAAAAATGTCGCCACGCTCGGGCGGAACAATCCGTCGTAAGCCATGCCGTTGGCGATGGAGGCCATCGCATGTTCGCGGATGCCGAAGCGGATATTGCGGCCCGCGCGGTTAGCGGCGTCGAAATCCTTGTCCGCCGCGATGTAATTGAGCGTGGAGCCGTAGAGATCGGCGCTGCCGCCAATCAACAGCGGCATGGCGGCCGCCAGCGGTTGGAGCACATCACGCCCCGCCGCGCGGGTGCCGCCGTGTTTCGCATCGGCCGGGAAAACCGGGATCGTCGCGAGCAATTGTTCGGCGGTTGGCGCCTTGGCGCCGGTGTCGAGTTCGGCGGCCTTTTCGGGGTTGGCCGCACGCCAAGCCTTGTAGGTGCGCTGCCACTTGTTCGCGACGCGCTCGAGCCGCTTTTTGTGCGCGGCAAAATACGCGCGCACCTCGTCGCTGACATAAAAATGCTGGTCGGCGGGCAGGCCGAGACTGGCGCGCGCGCTTTCGGCAAACTTCGCCCCCCCCTCGCCATGCCCCTTCGCGGTGCCGGCGACTTCCGGGATACCCTTGCCGATGATCGTCTTGGCAATGATTAGCTGCGGCTTGCCGCTCTTGGCACGGCGGGCCTTTTTGAAGGCCTTGGCGATGGCCGCGAGATCGTGGCCGTCGATCGCCTGCACGTCCCAGCCGATGGCTTTGAACCGCGCGGGAATGTTGAGGCTCTGGGTCTTGATCGCCATCGCGTCGAGGGTCACGTCGTTGGCGTCGTAAATAAGGATCAGATTATCGAGGTGCTGATGGCCGGCGAACTCCATCGCCTCGAGCGCGACGCCTTCCTGCATGCAGCCATCACCGGCGAGACACACCACGCGATAGTCGAACAGCGTATGCTCAGGGGTGTTAAAGCGCGCCGCCGCCATCTGGCCCGCCACGGCCATGCCGACGGCGTTGGCGATGCCCTGCCCGAGCGGGCCGGTCGTGCATTCGACGCCGGGAGTCTCGCGAAACTCCGGGTGACCAGGCGTGATCGAATGCAGTTGGCGAAACGACTTCAGGTCATCCAGCGAGATTTCGTAGCCACTGAGATGCAGCCAGCTGTAGAGAAACATCGAGCCGTGACCAGCGGAGAGCACGAACCGGTCGCGGTTGCGCCAGCGCGGCTGCTCCGGGCAATGCACCAGCGCGCTGCCATAAAGGGCTGCCCCCACCTCGGCCGCGCCGAGCGGGAGACCAAGGTGGCCGGATGAGCACTTATGAATGGCGTCAATGGCGAGGCCGCGGGCCTGGTTGGCAGCTTTAGCAAGGATGTCGGTGGGCAGAGTCATGAGAGTGGATTGGTTTGGCAAAGTAACAGGACGAAGCGCGGACGTGAAAGCAGAATCTGGGGCATAACAAAGGCGAACCGGTGAGGGTTCGCCTTGGTGAATGAGGCAGACGGCCGATTTAGGCGTTGGTGCGGTTCTCGGCCCGCACTTCCTTGATGGCCATGGCGGCCTTGCCCTTACGGTCGCGCAAATAGTAGAGGCGCGCGCGCATCGGCACCGACTCGCGTTCAACTTCGATCTTCACCACATTGGGCGATTGCACGGGGAAAACCTTCTCCACGCCCTCGCCGTAACTGATGCGGCGGACAGTGAACGTCTCCTGCATCCCGGCGCCTTTGCGGGCGATGACGACCCCGGCAAATTTCTGCACGCGCTCTTTGTCGCCTTCGCGCACCTTGGTGTGCACCTGGACCCCGTCGCCCACGCGGAACGACGGCAAGTCCGTCTTGAGCTGGGAGGCGGTGATTTCTTTTATGATCGGGTTCATGACTGTGAGTTTATTTGAGTAAATCGGGTCGGACTTGGCGGGTTTTCTCCTCCTGTCGCGCGGTTCGCCACTTCTCGATCGCGGTATGATTACCGGAGAGCAGGACTTCCGGCACGGACATACCTCGATATTCCGCGGGACGCGTGTATTGAGGAAAGTCGAGCAACTTGCGGGTGAAACTTTCGTGCGTCAACGACTTTTCCTCACCCAACACACCGGGGATGAATCGCGCCAGCGCGTCGATCACCACGGCGGCGGCTAAGGTGCCGTTAGTCAGCACGTAGTCGCCGATGCTGATTTCCTCGTCGATGACGGTGTCGCGGATGCGCTGGTCAATGCCTTCGTAATGCCCGCTCAGAAAGACCAGATGCCGCTCCTTCGACAACGCCTCGGCCTTGGCGGCGGTGAAGGGCTCTCCGTCCGGGGTCAGATAGATGCGGCGGCAGCCCGGTGTTTGCACCGCCTCGATCGCGGCCACGACCGGCTCGCATTTCATCACCATCCCCGCTCCGCCGCCAAACGGCCGGTCATCGGTGGTGCGATGCTTGTCCGTCGCCCAATCGCGGATGTTGCGGACATTGATCTCCAACAGTTTCGCCTCACGCGCACGGCCCAGCATGCTCTCGGATAAAAATCCGTCGAGCATCGCGGGAAACAGCGTGAGGACGTCGATACGCATGGGAACCAATTATTTCACCACGAAGAAAACCAAGAGCACGAAGATTTTGGAAATGAAAAAGCCCCGGCTTTCACCGAGGCATTGCTAGGGCTCTTTGTGGCCTTCGTGGTAAACCCGCTCAGGCCTTGGCCGCGGCGGACTTGCGGGCCCGCTTGATCATCGCGCCCATCGTGTCGGTGGGCTTGGCACCCTTGCCGATCCAATAGTCCACGCGGGTGAGGTCGAGCTTGAGTTGGTCACCCTTGTTGCGGGGGGCGTAGGTGCCGAGCAGTTCGACGGCGGCGCCATCGCGGCGGGAACGGGCCTCGGCCACGACCACACGATAGTGCGGATTATGGATGGAACCAACGCGAGTAAGACGGATTTTGAGAGCCATAGCGGGAGATTGCGAAACGTGCTTGTTTGGAAAAGCTGGAAAGCACACCGGCCCATAAATGGCTTGTCAAGCCCCCATTGCCCCGGCTCTTTCTGACCGCTTATGAAAGCCGGAATCGTCGGTCTGCCCAATGTCGGCAAGTCCACCCTTTTCAACGCCCTCACCCGCTCCCGCAAGGCGGAAGCGGCCAATTATCCGTTCTGCACCATCGATCCGAACGTCGGCGTCGTGTCCGTTCCGGATGAGCGTCTGGCCGTGTTGCAAAAAATCGCCAAAACTCAGGTCGTCATCCCGGCCGCCATTGAGTTCGTGGACATCGCGGGCCTCGTCGCCGGCGCCTCCAAGGGCGAGGGCTTGGGCAACCAGTTCCTCGCCAACATCCGCGAGGTGGACGCCATCGTGCAGGTCGTGCGCTGTTTCGAGGACTCCGACGTCATTCACACCATGGGCGCCGTGGACCCCGTGCGCGACATCGAGGTTATCACCACCGAGCTCGTGCTCGCCGATCTCGACGCCGTGACCAAGCGCATCGAGAAAACGCAGAAAAAAGCCAAGTCCGGCGACAAGGAAGCCCAGGCCGAGGTCGCGCTGCTCCAAAAACTCGAACCGCATCTCAACGCCGGCAAGACCGCCAACACGCTTGAGCTGCACGACGACGAGAAAGCCCTGCTCAAACTTTTCCAACTGCTCACCGCCAAGCCCGTGCTCTTCGCCTGCAACGTCGCCGAAAGCGATCTCGCGACCGCCGAGCAGAATCCCTTCGTGCAAAAGGTCGCCGAGTTTGTGCGCACGCACCACGACGCCGCTTATGTGCCGATCAGCGCCAAGATTGAATCCGAACTCATCGACCTGAGCCCGGAGGAAGCGAAGGAATTTCTCAAAGACCTCGGCGTGGACGACTCCGGTGCCTCGCAACTCATCCGCGCCAGCTACGCGCTGCTCGGCCTGCAAACCTACTTCACCGCCGGCGAGAAGGAAGTGCGCGCTTGGACCATCGTCAAAGGCTGGAAAGCTCCGCAGGCCGCCGGTGTCATCCATACCGATTTTGAAAAAGGCTTCATCAAAGCCGAAGTCGTTTCGTATGCCGACCTGGCCACCCTCGGCAGCGTCGCCGCCGCGCGCGACGCGGGCAAATACCGCCTCGAAGGCAAAGATTACGTGTTACACGACGGCGACGTCGCGCTCTTCCGCTTCAACAAATAATCAATTGCTTTTGCGCGCCGGGCACGAATCCATCCAGCCAGACCGCTTGAGCCCACCTCGTCAGTAGGCGCGGCATTTGCGGACTCGATAAATCCCGGCTCGCCGCCCAACGTGCCTCCATGCGCATCGGCATCATGACGGACATGGAGGGGCTGGCAGGCGTGGATCATTGGGATCAATGCTATGCGCCCGACGACCACGCGCCGGAATATCTGCACGGTCTCACCCAGCTCGCCGCAGACACCAACGCGGCCGTCGCCGGCTGCTTTGACGCGGGCGCGACCGAGGTTGTCGTATGGGACGGGCACGGCCGCAACCGCCAGTGCGCGTTCACTCGCGTCGCCCTCGATCGGCGAGCCCAGCCACGTCGAGTCCTTGCTGGCGCCCCGCTCACTTTCGAGGGCCTCGATGCGACTATGGCCGGCGTGTTGATGATCGGTCAGCACGCAATGGCCGGCACGCTCCACGGCTTTCTCGATCACACGCAATGTCCGAAGGAAATCTGCCGCTACGCCATCAACGGTGTGGAGCACGGCGAGCTGAGCCAGTTCGCCCTCTTCGCGGGCGCGCACGGCGTGCCGCTGCTGCACGTCTCGGGTGACGAAGCCCTGTGCGCTGAAGCCACGCGTCTGTTTCCGTGGGTGAGTTCCTCGCCAACCAAACGCGGGACAGGTTGGGCCACATGCGAACTTTATCCCGTTGACGCGGTGCGCGCCGCCATCCGGCGTGATGTCGCCGCGGCCATCACCCAACGCGGACTAGCCAACATCTGGACTCAGGCCACGCCTATTACCGTGACGGTCGAATACGCCTACACCGCCCTCGCCGACGAACACGCCATTGGGCCCCAGGTGCGACGGCCTGAGCCACGGACATTGGCGTGGAATCTCAACGACCCGCGTTTCATCTACAACTGGCCGACCGCGACATGGCAGCCGGATTGACGGCCCGGGCATTGGGTCTTTCCTAGAAATTATCTCTTATGATCGCGCAGCTTCTTGGCGGCATCGGACTCTTTCTCCTAGGTTTGCTTTTGTTGACAGAAGGCCTCAAGGCCGCGGCCGGCGAAGCCCTCAAGGACATCCTCACCCGCTTCACCGGCCAGACCACCACGGCCTTCTT